>JBKJQM010000368.1:0-3536 GCA_046594005.1 Mycobacteriales bacterium | reverse complement strand
CGGCGAAGGCGTTGATGCGCGCCTGGTCGACCTCGAGCCACTCGCCGGTGCCCTCGGTCTGGCCGATGGCCGCCTGGTAGAGCTCGTACGCCTTCTCGCCGTTCGTGGCCATGCCGGTGTTCCTCCTGCTGTCGGTGACGTCCGGCAGAGCATCCCAGAGCGGCCGGACGACGGTTCGGCGCCCGCCCCTGGGTCGCAGGGACGGACGCCGAGTCCGGGAGGGGCGACAAGCCCCGGGGTGCTACGCCGACAGCGCCGGGTAGTCCGTGTAGCCCTCGGCGCCACCGCCGTAGTACGTGGTCTGGTCGCCCTCGGCGAGCGGCGCCCCGACGCGCAGCCGCTGGACCAGGTCGGGGTTGGCGATGAACGGCCGCCCGACCGAGAACAGGTCCGCGTGCCCGGCGTCGACGGCGGCCTGGGCGGTGTCGAGGTCCGACGGTCCGGTGAAGCCGGTGTTGAAGATGACCGGCCCGGTGAACTGCTTGGCCAGCTGCTCGTGGAAGGACGTGTCGGGGCCCTCGACGATGTGCAGGTAGAGCAGGCCGAGCGGGTTCAGCCCGTCGATGAGCGCGGCGTAGGTCTGCTCCACCTCGGTCTCGCTGATGTCGTTGAAGGTGCCGGCAGGGGAGATGCGGATCCCGACCCTGTCACCGCCGACCTCGGCGGCCACGGCCTGCGCCACCTCGATGACCAGGCGCGCCCGGGACTCGGGCGACCCGCCGTAGCCGTCGGTGCGCTGGTTGGTGCCGTCGGCCAGGAACTGCTGCAGCAGGTAGCCGTTGGCCGCGTGCAGCTCGACCCCGTCGAGACCGGCGGCGATGGCCCGCCGGGCCGCGTCGACGAAGTCCGCGACGACGCCGGGCAGCTCGTCGGTGCCCAGGGCGCGGGGCACCTCGAAGTCGACCATCCCGGTCCCGGTGAAGACCTGGCCCGCGGGCCGGACGGCGGACGGCGCGACCGGGTCGGTGCCGATCAGCGAGGGGTGGCTGATCCGGCCGGCGTGCATGAGCTGCGCGATGATCGTGCCGCCCGCTGCGTGCACGGCGTCGGCGACCGCGCGCCAGCCCTCGGTCTGGGCGTCGCTGTGCAGCCCGGGGGTCCCCGGGTAGCCCTGGCCCACGGCGGACGGCTGCACGCCCTCGGTGATGATCAGGCCCGCGGAGGCGCGCTGCGCGTAGTACTGCGCGGTCAGGGCCGAGGGCACGGTGTCGGGCGTGCGGTTGCGCGTCATGGGGGCCATGACGAGGCGGTTGGCGAGCTCGAGACCACCGAGGCGGTAGGGGGCGAACAGGTCGACACTCATGGGGCTTCTCCTTGCGACGGACAATGTTGCGTTGGCAACTACTGTCCTGGTGCAAGGCGTCCTACGGCAGAGGCCTTCCGTCCTGCGGTGAGGCGGCTGTCACACCACCTGACTCCCACGCTCGCCTGCGTTCACGCGGAGTTGCTCCAGTCGAACTCGTAGCGGATCCAGTTGGAGTCCTCGAACGACAGCGAGACCCCTTCAGCCTCCATGGAGAACGAGCCGACGCCGCACTCGCCCTTGGTCCAGATGAAGCCGTCGGGGAGCACGATGTGCGCCTCGTGCCGCTCGCCGGTCACCGGGTTGGCGAAGTAGCGGCCGGCGGCGGAGCCCACTCCGTCGGCGCTCATCGTGACCTCGAGCCCCTCGCCGGAGATGCTGATCGGCGTCTTCACCAGACCGACGACGTCGAAGGTGCCGCCCAGGATCTCCCAGGGCATGCCGCCGAGCTGGCCGGTGTAGATCTGCGACAGGGCGCCCACCTGCTCGTCGGACGTCTCGGGGGGCACGATGAAGACCGCCCGCCCGCTGCCGTCGTGGATGGCCTTGGGCCAGTCGATGACGGCGATGGCGGTGACCCCGCCGAGGTCGACGTCGCCGCAGCGACCCGACTCGATCACGTTGCCGACGGCTGCCTTGCAGCTGCCGCCCGAGCCGGTCGGGATGCCGGAGAACTTGCAGGTGCAGCCCGGCTGGCAGCTGCAGAACTCGTAGCCGGTGCCCTGCAGTCGGTACTGCGTGCGGGTGGTCGTGTCGGTGACGGTCATCGGGTCTCCTACGTACGGACGAGGTGGTCGAGCAGGGACGGTGCGATCAGCAGGCTCAGACCGAGCAGCGCCCCGGCGGTGGCGCCGACCCGGACCAGGTCAGCGCCGCGCGGGAGCAGCTTCTCGGCGCTGAGGACCAGCGCCAGCACGAGCGCCCAGCCGAGCTGCATGCCGCCGAGCACCACGAGCACGGCCATCAGGGCCCAGCAGCAGCCCAGGCAGAACACCCCGTGCTGGGCGCCGGCGAGGAAGGCGCGGTCCGGCCGGGACAGGCTGGTCCGGCGGGTCAGGTAGAACGACAGCGGGCTCCGGCAGCGGCGCAGGCAGGCGGCCTTCAGCGGTGTCAGCTGGTAGGCCGCCGCACCGAGGAGCGTCGCGCCGACCAGACGCCCCACCCACGCCTCGCCCGCCATCAGCGGGTCGGCCACCACCCGCGAGACCAGGTAGGCCGGCACGCCGGTGAGGGCCCAGACGCCCAGGTAGCCGGCGACGAACACCGGGACGGCAGCCACCAGGCCACGGCGCGCCGCCAGGGCGTACAGCCCGACGACAGGGGCCACCGCGGGCAGCATCATCGCCGTCATCATCACCAGCCAGGCGGCCAGGAAGCCCGGCGCCGCCAGCATCATGCTGTCGCCGCCTCGCGCTGTGATCGTCCAGGCGACCGCGGCCACGGCCAGCACGGGCAGCACGACGGTCAGCAGCGGACGACGACCCCCGTCGGCCGTCCACAGCGCCGCGGCAGGGGCGGGAGGCGGCCTCGTGACGTCCCGCGGCAGCTGAACGGTCATGGTTCGCCCCCTCCCCTGGCGGGAGGTCTACACCCGATGCCCGACGCTGTCACCGTCGCTGATGCTGCGAACGCCGACGGGGCGGCCACCTCGCGAGAGGTGACCGCCCCGTCGGGACGTGAGGAGGAGCGGACCTAGAAGTCCATGTCTCCCATGCCGCCGCCACCCGGCATGCCGCCGCCGGCCGAGGCCTTCTCCGGCTTGTCGGCGATGACGCACTCGGTGGTGAGGAACAGCGCGGCGATGGACGCGGCGTTCTGCAGCGCAGAGCGGGTGACCTTCGCCGGGTCGATGATGCCCTCGGCGATCATGTCGACGTACTCGCCGTTGGCGGCGTTGAGGCCCTGGCCCACCGGCAGGTTGCGGACCTTCTCCACCACGACGCCGCCCTCGAGGCCGGCGTTCATGGCGATCTGCTTGATCGGGGCCTCGAGGGCCAGGCGCACGATGTTCGCGCCGGTGGCCTCGTCGCCGACCAGGTCCAGCTTGTCGAACGCGGTGACCGACGCCTGCAGCAGCGCGACGCCACCACCGGCGACGATGCCCTCCTCGACAGCGGCCTTGGCGTTGCGCACGGCGTCCTCGATGCGGTGCTTGCGCTCCTTGAGCTCCACCTCGGTGGCGGCGCCGACCTTGATCACGGCGACACCCCCGGCGAGCTTGGCCAGGCGCTCC
>JBKJQM010000222.1:0-7439 GCA_046594005.1 Mycobacteriales bacterium | reverse complement strand
GTCCTCGGTGCCGGCGAGTTCTTCGGCGAGCTCGCCCTGCTCGATCCGGGACCCCGGGACGCCACGGTCACCACCACCGAGCCGGCCGAGATGCTGGTCATCTCGGCGCAGCGCTTCCAACCGCTGCTCGAGGACGTCCCGCTGCTCGCTCGCAAGATCACGGCGTCGCTGGCACGCCGGCTGCGCGAGGCCGACCGCTCCCGCGTCCTGCACTAGCCGCCCGCGCGTCTACCTGTCGGTGCGCACCGCAGCCTTACCGCTGCGGTCGGCCCGGACCGGGCGTGCGCCCGCGACCGTGACCGCGGCGCCGGGCTTCAGGCCGCGGAAGAGCACGGTCACCGGGCCGTCGGAGGTCATCGCCAGCCGGACGGAAGACGCGTCGGCAAGTCCCGCGCGCGTGGCGTCGACGACGAGCGACGAGACGTTCTTCAGCGTCAGGGACAGGGTGTCGGTGCGCGCCGCGTAGCCGGTGCGCTGCCAGGTCGAGTCGGTGACCAGCGCGGGCGACGGGTCGCCCGGGACGTCGGTGCGCTGCTCCTTGACGACCTTCACGAGCGGCTCGGCGATGCCGCCGCTGTGCGCCGTCACCGACGCCAGCGACCCTGGCGCCACGGTGCGCGCCTTCAGGTCGCGCAGCCAGTAGGCGCCGGTCGTCCCGATGCCCAGCTCGGGCCGGGCCAGGTTCGGGTACCAGGTGTAGTCGACCTGCGCCGGCGCCTTCTCGCGGGTGGTGCGGCCGAGCTGACGGGTCGGGACCTCGAAGGCGTCCTTGGCGGCGTACGGGATGTGGCCCTCGGTCGGGTAGTACTCGGCGTGGTAGCGGTAGCCGCGGCGGTCGAACGCGTCGACCTGCTCGAGGATCGAGGGGAAGGGCACCAGTTCGTCGAGCACCCCGCTGGCGATGACGAACGGCACGTGGCGGGCGTTGCCGACCAGGAGCTCCGTGTCGCCCTCGTCGGTGCACCGGCCGTCGCCGCCCGGTGCCCGCACGTCCCCGGTGACGCGGATGCCGCAGGTGGGCGGACCGGCGAGGGCCATCCCCTTGGCGAACAGGTCGGGGTAGGACAGCCCCAGCTTGTAGGTGCCGAAGCCCCCCATCGAGTAGCCGCTGATGACGGTCCGCTCGGGGTCCAGCGTGAAGCTGTGCGCGAGGCGGTTCCAGACCTCCCAGAAGTCGACCTCCGCCTCGTCGAAGTACCACATGTCGGGGCCACGGCCGAGGGTCGTCGCGCAGATCGACTGCCGGTCCTCACAGGTCTGACGGACCTGGTTCGGGTCCAGCGCGCCGTACTGATTGTGCTGCACCGACAGGCTGTGCAGCATCCAGGTGAGGGGCATGGGCGTACCGGGGCGGTAAGACGTCGGGACGTACACGCCGTACGGCTGCACCCGTCCGAGGAAGTTCGGTCGCAGGTCACCGGAGCCGCCACCGGTGTTCTCCACGACGCCCGCCCCGAGCTCGAGGCGGCTGACGAACCAGCGGTTCGACCAGCCGCGCACCAGGGGCTCGGGCGTAGCGGTCCGGCGTGCGAGGTCCTTCCACACCAGGTCCTGTGCGAAGGAGGACACGTCGCCCTGCGCGAGCGCCTCGGCCTGGTGGTCCTCCATCCAGTAGTTGCCCTGGTCGGCGGCCCGCGCCGTCGCGGTGGTGCCGACCATGTTGAGAGCGGCGCCGTGCTTGTACTGCTGCGGCTCGGTGTCCACCGACCGGTACGACACGTTGTAGACGGCGGTCCCGCCGCCCCGCGCTCCGGTTGCCGGCGCCATGCCGTCCCCGGCGGCGTTGGCCAGGCCCGCCGCGAGCCGGATGCGCCAGGTCCCCGCCACCGGCAGGGTGCTGCGGGGGACGCGCAGGACGAAGGACCGCGCGGACCGGTCGACGGTCAGTCCGCGGCTGACGTCGGTGCGCTTGCCGCTGCGGGCGTCGACGAGCCAGGCGCCCTTGCCGCTGACGACCAGGGCCTTGTCGAGGCCGGGGGAGCGCACGCCTGCGCCGGCAGGCCACTCCCGGACGCCGTCCTGGGTGGAGCCGTTGGTGTCGAGCCCCCACACCGCGACGGGGACCGTCGGGTCGGTGAGGGTGTTCCAGTCGACGCGCCAGTACGACGCGGAGGCGTCCAGGCCGACCGCGTTGCGGAAGACGTCCGCCCCGTTGGCGTGCGCCTCGCCGGCCGGGTAGCTGTAGCCGCCGTCCGGCGGTGCGAGCGCCGCGATGGCGAGGCCCTGCGCCGTGGCGGCGTCGGTGAAGGCGCCGTGGTCGTCGTACAGGAAGTCCGACCAGTACGAGGCGCCGCCGCCGAGCCGGCCGGTGCCGCTGGTGCGCGGGAACGCCTCGGCGAACGGCCAGCCCTTCGCGACGGGGAGCTTCGGCTCCGGCACGCGGGCGGCCGCGGGAACGCCCTCGGGCAGGCCCCGGACGGTCTCCAGGGAGGCGGGGGCAGGGGCGGACGGCGCCGCCGTGGCGGCGCCGGTGGCGAGCAGGCCGGCGGCCAGGGCGAGAGCGGTGAGCGGACGGAGCACGGCGGGTCCTCCTGGACAGGTCGTTTCTGTCCTGTTTCGACACCGCCGGTGCACAGTCCTGCCGCACCTGCCTACCGTCCGTCCGGCGGGCTCAGGTGCCCTGGGTCGGCATGGCCAGGGTGATCCAGTCGTGCATGCCGCCCCGGTAGTACGCCAGCCGGTCCACGGGGTAGCCGCTCTCGCGCAGGGTGCGCAGTGCGTCGGGCGTCTGCGGGCACTGCGGGCCGTTGCAGAACAGGATGCTGACCCGCTCCGGATCGAGGTCGGCGCGACGCTCCAGCACCTGGTCGTGCGGGACGTTGATCGCGCCGGCGATGGTGATCCCGCTGCGGGAGTCGGGGACGCGGGTGTCGACGAGCTGCGCCCCCGCCTCGACCAGGTCGGCGATCTCGAGCTCCCCCACGGTCGGGATGCCCGGGACCGGCTGCAGCGGCTGGAGCTGGCCCCAGGTGGTGTCGACGGTGACGAGGTCGGGCTCGCCGGCAGGCCTCGGCATGTTCTGGGGGTCGGTCGTGCGCTGTCGTGCGGCCCGGGTGAGCTCCGGCATGCTGGTCTCCTTGATGCACTCGGATCAGGCGAGGGACAGGAACAGCTTCTCCATCGCGGCGACGTCGACGTCGCCCTCAGGTCCGCCGGCGGCCAGGCACTGCTTGAGACCTCCGGCGACGATGCTGAACCCGGCCTTGTCCAGCGCGCGGGAGACAGCAGCGAGCTGGGTGACGACGTCCTTGCAGTCGCGTCCGGCTTCCAGCATCCGGATCACGCCGGCGATCTGCCCTTCGGCGCGGCGGAGCCTGTTCACGGCAGTCTTCGTCGTGTCGTCGTCGAGCTGCACGTGTCCTCCTCGGCCCTGCGTCGGTCAGCTGGCTGCGGCCCCGACCGAGCAGAGCGTACCCCGGGGGGTACTGGGGGAGTACGCGGCCGGTTCGGCAGGGTCAGCTTCCCCTGTGGGGGACCAGGATCCACGTGAGCGGTGTCCAGCCACCCCCGCAGCCGTTCTTCGCGACGTTGCCGCGGAACGCGGTGGTACCGGGGTCGACCCACTCCACCTGGCTCAGGACGAGCTCGTCGCCCTGGCTGCACATGGTCGAGCGGTCTGAGCTGGTCAGCGTGAGGGCGGCGTCGCGGAACGACCAGCGGCCGACGTCGACCGGCTTCCCGGAGTCGTCCACGACGTAGTAGGAGCCGTCCGGGCCCAACTGGAGGAGGTGCCCGCCGCCTTCGGCCAGCCAGACGCCGTGCAGGGCGGTCGTGTCCGACAGCGGCTGCCAGCCGGTGTCCTGGGAGAAGACCAGCTCTGCCATCCCGCGGGACGTCGGCAGCAGCTGCTCCAGAGCACCTTGCCCAGCCGGGACGGGGGCGCACGCGAACGTGCCGGTCGGCTCGTACCGCAGAAGTCCGGGCTCCGGGAACGAGGCGCGCACGGCGACCTTCGTGCCGATGCACTCGGCCTGGTCGTCGCCGGTGATGGTCACGGTGACCAGGTCACCGGCGATGGCGTAGGTACCGGTCGTGACGGGACGGGAGAACAGCGTGCCCCGGTCGTCGAAGCTCACCGAGCCGTCCTCGTCGAACCTCACCATGGTCTCGCCGTTGTCCACCCGCCACACCCCGCGCACGAGCTGAGGTGTCGGGGCGCTGCCGGTGAGGTGGTCCGTGTCCGGCCGGCTGAGGTCCGGTCCGGGGCCGGCGAGCTGTGACGCCTGGTCGCCCCCGTCCAGGTCCACGAACGCGGTCACGCCGACGGCGCCGATCGCCAGGGCCGCCGCGGCGGTCAGGGCGGCAGTGCGGCGACGCGGACGCCGGTGCCTGCTCTCGATGAGGTCGTCCACTGCAGTGCGCGCTTCCCACAGGTCCGAACCGGTCACGACCACTCCTCTTGTCACTGCCGAGATGTCCTCCACGAGTCGCTCTTCGATGCTGCTCATGGGGCCACCTCGATCCGCTTCTGCAGGGCTTGCAACCCTCGGTGGGTGTGGGCCTTGACCGACCCCTGGCTCATCTCCAGCAGCTGGGCGGTCTCCGCCACCGACATCTCGAGGACGAACCGGCACGCGAGGACCTCACGCTGGCGTCGCGCCAGCGTCCGCATCTCAGCGACGACCGCGCCGACCTCGTCGCGCTGCACCACCGCGTCCTCGGCGCTCTCCTGGACGTCAAGGACCAGGAGCAGCGGTCGTGGGGACCGTTGGACGACCTGGCGCCGGATCCAGGACCGGCTGCGGTTCAGCACGGCGCTGCGGAGGTAGGCCTCCGCCGCCTGGGGGTCGCGCAGGAGCCGCTGGTTGCGGTGGAGGGCGACGAACGCGTCCTGGACGGCGTCCTCTGCCGCCTCGCGGCTGCCCAGCATGACGACGGCGAGTCGGAGGAGCCCGGCGTAGTGCCGCCGGAACAGCACGTCGAGGAGCGTCGCGCGCGTCGGCTCCACGGCGGCGCGGCGCTCGCTGACGGTCCGTGGGGCACGCATCGAGAGGATCTCCTCCGGCGCGGAGTGCGTCATGCCTGGGAGTCGCTGCACCGACCTCCGAGGTTGACACACCAGCACCGCGAGCTGCGAGCTCCCAGCGCACTTCTCCGCCACGTCGACCTTCGCACCTGGCCTGGGCTCGTACGCCTCCGCAGCGGGCCGGTCACCCCGGCTGTCCCGGCGGTGCGGCAGTCGGAACTGCCTTCGGCGCCAGCCCTGAGGTGAGTGCGAAGGCAGCTGCCGCCGTGCGGGTCGTCGCGCCCGTCTTGACGAAGATGTTGGACAGATGACGCGCCACGGTGCGCTCGGACAGGAAGAGCCGGTCCGCCACCTGCCGGTTGGTGCAGCCCTCGGCGACGAGCACGAGCACCTCGGCCTCGCGGGCGGTCAGCCCGGCCGGCAGCCCGTCCGTCTGGGTGAGGACCCCCAGCCGGTCGAACACCTCGGCAGCCAGCGCGAGCGACCGGGCGGCCTCGTCCTCGTCGCCACACGCCCGGCAGGCCTGCGCGAGCAGGAGCCTGGTGGTCGCCACCTCGTAGGGCACCTCGAGCTCGTGCCAGCGCTCCAGGGCGTGGCGCAACGTCGTCCGCGCCTCAGGGCACTCCCGCCGGGCGAGCTGGAGGCGGCCACGTGCGGCAAGAGCGGCGGCGCCGAGCAGCGGACTCCGGTGCTGGGCGGCGATGCGCTCGAGCTCCTCGGTCGAGATCTCGGCAGCCACGAGATCATCTGCGGCGAGGGCGATCTGCACCCGCGCTGGGAGCAGACGGCCTCGGGCGAGGACGTTCCAGGTCTGCTCCTCGAGCAGCCGTGTGATCAGGGCGCCCGCGGCGTCGAGCCGACCCTGCGCGAGCCACAGCATCGCCAAGCCGGCCGACTGCTGCCCGGTCAGGGCCTCGGCCCGCGCGAAGGCCTCGTCGGCCCCGGCCAGGTCGCCGAGGCGCCGTCGCACCTCGCCGACCTCGACCCACCCCGCGGCCACGTTGGGGATGTGGAAGCCGTCGATCTCCTGGCACGCGCGTCGCGCTTCCCGCTCTGCAGCCACCCAGTCGCCACGGTGCTGCAGGATCGACGCGTAGTGCACCCGGCAGATGCCCGGCCACATCGCCAGCGGGTGCCGCTGCGACCAGCGCAGGGTCGCTTCGGTCCACTCCGCGGCCCGCCGCAGGTCCCCGAGCAGCTCGCAGGCACTGATCATGCTGCAGAGGACCTTGCCCGTGCTGTAGGCAGACAGCCGACCCTCGACAGCGGTGAGCATCGCCTCGTCCATGCTGCCGAGACCCTCGTCCACGTCGCCGGCGTCGATGAGCACCCGGCCCAGGGCCTGCTGCGCCTCGGCTTCGAGATCGGCCGATCCGAGCCGCCGCGCGAGGGCGAGCGCGTTCTGGGCCTGGGTCGCCGCGGCCTCGAGGTCGCCCGAGCCGTGGGTCGTCTCCAGCTCGCGCAGGAGCAGCGCACCGAACGCCTCGCACTCGGGCAGGTCCTCCAGTGCGCGGCGGGCGCGGCGCAGCCAGGCGCCGGCGATCGACGGGCGCAGCTTGAGCAGCTGGTGCTCCCACAGCCGTACGGCGACCCGACCGGCCTGCTCGAGGTCGCCACGGTCCACGAACAGGCGGTAGGCGACCTCCCGACGCTCGATGCACTCGTCGAGGCGACCGAGCCACCAGTGGGCCTCGGCCTGCGCATCGACCAGGTCGGCGTCGTCTGTGGCCCCGGCGGACTGAGCGAGCGCCCCCTCCCAGTCGCACCGGGCGAGGGCGTCGCGGGCGGCGACGAGGTCCACGCCGCGCACGGTAGTCCGGGTCAGCTCGGCTGGAGCTGTGCTCCGAGGTGCTCGAGGACCGGCAGGATCTGCTCGGTGGGGCTGAGCTCGAGGAAGACGACGCCCGTGTCGGTCCATCCGACGTGACCGGCCGGCCAGGCGTACACGTCGCCCGCGCCGCTCGTCTCCTGCGTGCCGTCGGCGTAGCGGATCGTGATGCTGCCCTCGAGCACCTGCCCCCAGTGCGGACACGAGCAGACGTCGCCTGGCAGGCCGGCCAGCAGCGGACGGAAGTCGGTGCCCGCGGGCAGGCTGATGTGGCGCGCGTAGATGCCGCCCTCCTCGAAGGCCCTCGTCTGGATCTCGCCGAGGTCGAGCTCGACGGGCATGTCCTGCACGGCGTACTGCATGGGTCCTCCTCCTTCGCCGGCCGCTGGTCGGTCGGACACCACGACCCTGGCTGTCGACGTCCCGACCGCGCATCGGACATCTCGGCCATGCCGTCGTGCCGGCGATGGGCAGGTCGAGCCACGCGCCGTACGAGGGACGGCGCATCCTGCCGATGACCCCGAGAGCGGGAGCGCGCACGGTGCAGGCATGACAGAGCTGACGGCGGACGAGCTGCTGATCCGAGGACGTGACCGCGAGGCCCTGGACGGCATGGCGGCTGCGCTGCGCGACCGACGGTGCCAG
>JBKJQM010000133.1:0-3059 GCA_046594005.1 Mycobacteriales bacterium | reverse complement strand
CCCTGCGGCGAGCCGTAGCCGTCGGCCGAGGCGTTGGCCTCCCAGCTGCCGTGCTCGAGGTCGCTGCGAGCTGCCGCGGCCAGGCCGAGCAGGACGTGGCGGTCGATCTGGTCGGCCTCATCCAGGCCCGTCGGGTCGATCGCGGTGGCGGCCGCCTCGATGACGCCGATGCGCCGCGCATCCGATGCGGCACGCTCTCGACCGGGGTCGGGGACCAGGTCGTCAAATCCCGAGACGCCGAGCATCGTGGCGTTGAAGGGATCGTTGGCATGCACCACGGTAAAGAACTCCTGGCCCAGCCGCACAAGCTCGGGATCGCGACGCCCCTCGACGACGCTCACACCCAGATGGCGCGCAGCGCCCGCAGCACGTTGCCACCCACGACCGCCCGGATGTCCTCGTCACTGAAGCCGTGCTGCACCAGCCAGCCGCAGATGTTCAGGAAGTTCTCCGTCGGGTTCTCCAGCCCGTCGACGTAGGCGACCTTCTGGTGCGGCGGTGCGTCGTCGGGCCCGCTGGGAGCGAGCAGGTGGGCGAAGACCGTGTGCAGTCCGACGTGGTCTCCGTAAAGCGTGTCGGGCCCGAATGTCACGTGGTCGAGTCCGACCAGGTCCAGGCAGTACTGGAAGTGGTCCATGACCGAGTCGATGGTGTGCCGCGGGTGGGCGGCGGAGAGCGTGGTGTGCGGTGCAGCCGACATGCCGATCACGCCGCCGGTGTCAGCAACCGCGCGCAGCACGTCGTCGGGCTTCATCCGTGGGATGTCCCACACGGCGCGCGCGCCGGCGTGGGTCATCAGCACCGGATTCGTGCTGGCGCGGCACACGTCGAGGCTGGTCCGGTCCGAGGAGTGCGAGATGTCGATCGCCAGCCCCAGCTGGTCCATCCGCCGGACCGCCCGGTGCCCGAGTGCGGTCAGCCCGCCGTCGACCGGCTCGGCCAGACCGCTGCCGAGCGCGTTGGAGTCGGAGTACGCGATGCCGATCTGACGCAGCCCCAACCCGTACAGCACGTCGAGCCGGTCGATCTCGTTCTCGATCGGAGTGGCGGCCTCCAGCCCGAACACCACGCCCACCTTGCCGTCGCGGTGCGCCGCCTCGATGTCGGCGACCCGGCGGACCACGAGCACCTCGTCCTGGTGCGCGATGTCGGCCTGGCGCATACCGAGGTCGGTGATCACGTCGTCCCAGCGCCACGGCGCGTTCCCGGTGACACACGCAGTGCCGTCCATCATGTTGTCGAACACCACCGTCATGCCGGACGCCGCGAGCCCTGCGAATGCGGTGTGCTGGCGTCCGCCGCGGTTGTACTCGGGCGTCTCCCGCATGTCGGCCGGGAAGCGCACAGGATGGTCGTGCAGGCTGATGACGAGGCTCTCGTCGAGCAGCCGGGCCGCGCGGTGGGCGTCCTGCTCGCTCAACTTCCCGTCGTACGCGGGGACGCGGTCGAACTCCGGGGCGAGGTGGAGCTCCTGGTAGTCGACCCCGGGGGTGAGGTAGGAGAACGAGACGTAAGGCCCGTGGGTCATGTCACCGACACCTCCGCGCGGGTGGCCAGCCGGTGCGGGCCGTCCGCGAGCAACCGCCACAGCTGCTCCCATGCGCGCATTCCCTCGGCCAGCCGGCGGGTCCGCATGAACTCGTCAGGGGCGTGCAGCCGCTCGTCGGCGGTGGAGAAGGAGAAGAACAGGGTCTTGGCACCGAGCACGTCCTCGAAGAGCACGGTTGCTGGCAGCGTCCCGCCGATGACGGCGAGCAGCACGTGCTCGCCTGGGTAGACGTCCTCCAGGGCTGCGGTCGCGGCGCGGATCGCCGGATGGTCAGCGGGAATCGTGTACGCGGGCACCCGCGCTTCGTCGAGCACGACCTCGACGCTCACCCCGGTCGGGATCCGTCCGGTCAGGTGGTCGCTGATGGCCTGCAGCACCCGGTCCGGGTCCTGACCGGGCACGAGCCGGCAGGACACGTGACCGGTGGCCCGGTGGGGGATGACGGTGTACTTGCCGCCGGCCTCGATCCCGTTGATCTCGAGGGTCGGGCGCTCCCACAGCCGCTCCAGCGTGGTGTAGCCGGGCTCGCCGAACACCGCTGGCAGCCCGAGCTCGCGGGCGTATGCGTCGTCGTCGAACCCGACCTCGGCGATCGCGGCGCGGCGCAGCTCGGGCAGTGGTGCCATGCCGTCGTAGAACCCGGCCACGGCCACGCTGCCCTCGGGGTCGTGCAGGCTCGCAAGCAGCTCCACCAGGGCATGCGCCGGGTTGGCCACCGTGCCGCCGTACCGGCCGGAGTGCAGGTCGGCGTCCGCCCCCGTGACGACCACCGAGAACGTGGCCAGTCCCTTCGACGCCGTCGACAGCGAGGGCTCGCTCGGCCGCCACATCGCTCCGTCCGCCGAGATGACGAGGTCCGCAGCCAGCTCGGTGGCGTGGGCGCGCAGGTAGTCGGGCAGGTGCGGGCTGCCGATCTCCTCCTCGCCCTCGACGAGCAGCTTCACGTTGAGCGGGAGACGGCCGTCGCGATCGAGCAGCGCGAGCAGCAGCGTGACGACGAGGTAGACGGGTCCCTTGTCGTCGGACACCCCGCGGCCGCGCAGCACGTCGCCGTCGACCGTGAGCTGGAAGGGCGGGGTGCTCCACTCCGACTCGGCGCCGGTCGGTTGGACGTCGTAGTGGCCGTAGACGAGCACTGTCGGTGTGTCCGGGGCGCCCAGCCACTCGGCCCGGACGACGGGGTGCCCGCCGGTCGCCTCGACCCGACCGCGCAGGGGCGATAGCCGGCTGGCGAGCCAGTCGGCGGCCGCGCGCATCGTCGCGGCGTCGGCGTCGCGGCTCACGCTCGGGATCGCCACCCATGCGGCGAGCTCGTCGATGTCGAGCCGGTCGGTCAGGTCGGCCTGGCCGCTGGCCCGGTCAGAAGATGGCATGGCCGCCGTCGATCGACAGCGTCTGCCCGGTGACCCAGGAGGACGCCTCGGCGACGAAGAAGCGCACGCCGTTCGCGATGTCCTCCGGCGCGCCGAGGCGACGCACGGCGATGCCGCCGACGAGCGCGGCCTGGCCG
>JBKJQM010000196.1:0-5902 GCA_046594005.1 Mycobacteriales bacterium | reverse complement strand
GCGGGGCGCCGGGGAAGAACGCCTCGATGCCGCGGTCGGGGTAGAGGTCGGGGTAGCCCTGGTAGCCGAACTCGGCGACCTTGCGGAACAGCCCGACGTCCCAGCGGTCCCACCGCTTCAGGAACCCCTCGACCTGGCCGGCCTGCGCACCCGACAGCAGCCAGGCGCCCCCGACGGTGAGCAGCACGACGGCGACACGGGAGGCGAGCCAGACGCCGACGGCGGCCAGGTCACCCCCACCGGGCAGGGTGCGACGGCGGACCGGTGTCGAGGGACGGTCGGCGACCGCCGTCATGCGGGGGCGCCGGCCAGCTCGCGCGACCGGTCCGGTGCCTCGTCCAGGACCCCGCCCGCCGGGTCGTCCGCACCGTCCGCACGCACCGGGTCGAGATCGGGTCGCAGGACGTCGCGGACGACGAAGCCGGCGAACACCATCAGCGCGACGTCGCGCAGGGCGACGGCGGTGAGGAACCACCAGACGTCGATGCCCTTGCCGGGCGCGCTGTTGCCCACGAAGAAGTAGAACCGGGTGAACAGCACCAGCGCCTCGGCGGCCTGCCAGACCAGGAACGGCCGCCAGCGGGGGCGGGCCAGCAGGGCGAGCGGCACGAGCCACAGCGAGTACTGCGGGCTCCACACCTTGTTGGTCAGCAGGAACGCCAGCACGGTGAGGAACAGCAGCGGCATCAGCCGCGGTCGCCGGGGGGCCCGCAGGGCCAGTAGCACGATGCCGACAAGGGCGATCACGAAGGTGACGGCCACGCCGAGGTTGAGCTTCTTCGGCGGGCCCGCGGCGGTGTCCAGGGGCGTGCCCCGCGCCTGCTGCAGCGCGAACCAGAGCGAGTCCCAGTCGGCCGGGCGCGTGGTGTTGAGCTCGAAGAAGCGGTACGCCGAGTTCACCCCGACGACGGGCGTGCCGTTCGGGGCGGTCGTCGAGATCTTGGGCGCGAGCGCCCCCAGGCCCTGGTCGGACAGCCGGTCCAGCGGGCTGGCGGCGACGACCGTCTGGGTGCCGCCGATGTCGGCGAACGACGGGCTGCTCAGGTAGACCGGCAGGGTCACCAGCACCGGCGTGATCAGGGTCGCCAGCGCCACGGTCGCGAACGCCTTGAGCCGGCCTGCGCGCAGGCACAGCGCGAGCAGCGGCACGAGGAACAGCACCGGGTAGAGCTTGGTGGCCGTGGCGAGGCCGAGCAGGACGCCGGCGGCGAGCGGTTGCCGGCGGGACCACTGCACCAGCCCGAGACCCGCCAGTGCCATCGCGACGAGGTCCCAGTTGGTGGTGCCGTGCAGGACGAGCAGCGGCGCCACGGCGAACATCGCCGCGTCCCACGGCCGCCGTCGTCCGGCGAGCCGGGCGGTGGTCACGACGACGACCAGCGCGCACGCCGTTAGCAGCGCCCACGTGACGTCGTAGAAGCGGCGTGGCCGCTCGACCGGGTCGAAGACGGTGACGGTCTTGGCGGCCACCTGCATCACGGCGCCGATGACGACCGGGTACTCGACGGGGTGGCCGGTGTAGGGCGTCTTGCCCTCGTTGAGGCGCCCGGAGAAGTACAGCGCGAAGACGTCGGTGTAGCAGCCGCGGGTGTACTGGTACTCGTCCGCCCAGGGATGCACGCGGCACGGCGACTTCTGCCACCAGCCGAACAGGCTGGTCACCAGGGTCAGCAGGACCAGCCAGCGCACCGGCGTCCAGAACCGGCGGCCACCGAGGCGGGCGTGCCGACCGGGCGGACCGCCCAGCGCCGCGGCCGCGCCGGCCGCGACGGGGTCGTCGTACGACGGCAGCACGAGGTCGCGGTCGGGCAGCACCGCGCCGGGAACCGAGGTGGGGGTCACCCGACGATCCTGCCAGCCGGGGGTGGGCAGCGGTGCTAGCCCGGGCTCGGCCCGGCCGGCGGTGGCTGCTCGGTCTGCGGGGGCGGCGGCGGGGGCAGCGTCTGCGGCGGCGGCTCCGGTGCAGGCGGCTGCGTCTGCTGCGGCTCGGGAGCCGACGTCTGCTGGGGCTCGGGAGCCGTGCTCGCCTCCGGCTGGGAGGTGCTCGTCCCGGAGCGGGAGCGGCGCGGGCGCGGGCGGTACGTCGGCTCGTCGCTGCTGCCGCCGACGCTGCCGCGCTTGCCGATGTACGCCGGCGGCGCGAAGTCCTCCTTCGCCATCCCGTCGAGCGCGGGGTCCATGTAGGCCTTCCAGATCTTGGCGCTGAACGCACCGCCGGTGCCCTGCACACCGTCGATGGTGATCGTCTTCTTCTGCGCGTAGCCGATCCAGACCGAGGTCGACAGCTGCGGCGTGAAGCCGACGAACCAGGCGTCGTAGTTGTCGCTCGTCGTGCCCGTCTTGCCGGCCGCCTCACGGCCGCCGGACAGCCGGGCGTTGCGGCCGGTGCCGCGGTCGACGACCTGCTGCATCGCGTAGGTCGCGTCGGCGGCGACGTCCTTGCTGAACGCCGGCTCGCCGAGCTTCACCTTCGCGTCGTAGACGGTCTCGCTGCCGCGGGTCACGCGGCGGACCATGAACGGCTGTGCGGGCACGCCCTGGTTGGCGAACGTCGCGAAGCCGACTGCCTGGTCGAACACCTGCACGTCGTACTTGCCGAGGGCGATGCCGCCCTCGACGGTGCCGTCCGGCTGCTCGAGCTTGGTCGAGTCGGGGATGCCGGCCTTGTGCGCGAGCGCGGCGACCTTCTTCGGCCCGACCTCGAGCCCGAGCTGGAAGTACGCGGTGTTGATGGACTTCTGGGTCGCCTCGACGAGGTCCACGCGGCCGTACGACTCGTTGGCGAAGTTGCGGATCGGCTCCGGGATGCCGGGGAAGTCCTTGCGGTTGTTGCCGTCGAGCCGGGTGCGCAGGCTCATGCCCTCCGACAGCGCGGTCGCCAGCACGTACGGCTTGAAGGAGGAGCCGGGCTGGCGGCCGACGCCGTCGTTCTTCGCGAAGTCGAAGCCGGTGCCGGTGGACCCGCCGTAGTAGGCCCACACCTGCCCGGTACCCGGCTGCACGGAGACGAGCGCACCCTGCAGGTCGTCCTTGCCGGGGTTCTCGCCGGTGAGGTCCTGCACCGCGGCGACGGCGGCGTCCTGCGCCTTCTTGCGGATGGTGGTCTCGACGACCAGGCCGCCGGCGGACAGCCGCGCCTCGTCGAAGCCCTTCTTCTCCAGCTCGGCCAGCACCTGCTGGATCACGTGGCCCTTGGGGCCGGACAGGTCGTTGTTCTTGGGACCCTCGCCGGGCGCGCGGACGTTCGGGAAGCGCTGCGCGTCGCGGTCGGCCTGGGTCAGCCAGCCCTCGTCGACCATGCCGTCGAGCACGTAGTTCCAGCGCCGCTCTGCGGCCTCGCGGTGCTTGGTCGGGTCGAGGTTGGCGGGGCTGCGGATGACCGCGGCGAGCAGCGCGCCCTGCGCCACGGACAGCTGCTTCACGTCGCCGCCGAAGTAGGAGCGCGTCGCGACCGATATGCCCGAGGCCTGGCGCCCGAAGTAGATCGTGTTGAGGTAGTCCTCGAGGATCTGGTCCTTCTCCAGGGTGCGCGACATCTTCAGCGCGATGAGCACCTCCTTCACCTTGCGGGTGTAGGTGCGCTCCTGGGAGAGGAAGGCGTTCTTGGCGTACTGCTGGGTGATCGTGGAGCCGCCCTGCGAGATCTCGCCGCCGCCGCGCACGTTGGTGAACAGCGCCCGGGTGATGCCCTTCGGGCTGATGCCGGGCTCGGTGTAGAAGCCGCGGTCCTCGGCGGCGAGCACCGCGCGCTGCACGTGCAGGGGCACCTGCGACAGGTCGACGGGGATGCGGTTCTGCGTGCCGACCCGGCCCATCTCGGTGCGGTCGGCGTACAGGATGCGGACGGCGGTGGCGGTGGCGTCGGCGTTCGCCTTCGGGATGTCGGTGAGCGCGTAGCCGATCCCGACGAGCGCGGTCAGCCCGAGCAGCGAGCCGGCCCCCCCGAGCAGGACAGCGCGCTTCCAGCGGATGTTCGACAAGCGACCCATACGTCCATTCTCACCGCTGGGCCGACCGGCTCCGCCGCAGCGGTCTGCGGCCGGGAGGCCGGGGCGGCTCGGCGCCCGGCGTCCCCGCGCGGTAGCTGACGAGCAGGTGGTTCCACCCGCAGCCCTGGCAGACCTCGACCTCGTGGACGGCGAAGTCGGGGTAGCTGCGCTCCAGCGCCTCGAGCTGTCGGGCGTTGCGGGCACTGCCCGAGTAGTCCCCGATCGCGTCGCCGTAGACCCACGACACCTCCCACAGCGGCTCGCGCCGGCAGACCGGGCAGGTGCGGTCGGTGCGGACGCCGTACGCGGTCGCCGCCTGCGTCAGGAAGTGGCTGGCGTCGCAGACGTCGTACGAGCTCGTGGTCGTGAACAGGCCGCCGCCGAACAGGCTGGCGAGCAGGGCGCGGCGGGCGAGGGCGTGGTCGACGACGTCGCGCTTGCGCACGGACCGACCGTACGACGCCCGCCGGACCCCCGCTGTTGCCGTGGAGGTCGCCGGGACGTACTGTCATGGCAGCGCGATGTATCGCTGCGATACATCGCAGTGCCACTCGCAACCGGGACGGACCAGGCGGAAGGAGGACGGCGTGCTCGAGCTCGCGGTCCTCGGACTGCTCCAGGAAGCCCCGCTGCACGGCTACGAGCTGCGTCAGCGGCTCAAGGCCACCCTCGGCACGTTCCGCGCGTTCTCCTACGGCTCGCTCTACCCGTCCCTGCGCCGCATGCAGGCCGCCGGGTGGATCACGCAGGACGAGGGCAACGCGGAGGTCGTGGCCGGCGCGCCGGCCCTCACGGGACGGCGCGGCAAGGTCGTCTACAAGCTGACTGCCGAGGGCAAGGAGCGCTTCGCCGAGCTGCTGGGCGAGGCCGGGCCGTCGGCCTGGGAGGACGAGACGTTCGGCGTCCACTTCGCCTTCTTCGGCCAGACCGACCCCGAGGTGCGCGTGCGCATCCTGGAGGGTCGTCGCTCGCGGCTCGAGGAGCGGCGCGAAGGCGTCCGCACCACGCTCGCCCGCACCCGCTCACGGCTCGACCGCTACACCCTCCAGCTGCAGGAGCACGGGCTGGAGTCGGTCGAGCGCGAGGTCCGCTGGCTCACCGAGCTCATCGAGACCGAGCGCCGTTCGACCAGTCCTGCTGTCACCCTTCCGCCTTCCGGCGGAGGACCCCCCACCAACGAAAGAGGAGCGCCCTGATGGGTTCCGTCCGTGTAGCCATCGTCGGCGTCGGCAACTGCGCCGCGTCGCTCGTCCAGGGCGTCGAGTACTACCGCGACGCCGACCCGTCCGCCCGCGTCCCGGGCCTGATGCACGTCGAGCTCGGCGGTTACCACATCCGCGACATCGAGTTCGTCGCCGCGTTCGACGTCGACGCCAAGAAGGTCGGCTTCGACCTGTCCGAGGCGATCCTCGCCTCCGAGAACAACACGATCAAGATCGCCGACGTGCCCCCGATGGATGTCACCGTCCAACGCGGCGTCACCCTCGACGGCCTCGGCAAGTACTACCGCCTCACGATCGAGGAGTCCGACGCCGAGCCGGTCGACGTCGTCCAGGCGCTCAAGGACGCCAGGGTCGACGTGCTCGTCTGCTACCTGCCCGTCGGTTCCGAGGACGCTGCGAAGTTCTACGCGCAGTGCGCCATCGACGCCAAGGTGGCGTTCGTCAACGCGCTGCCCGTGTTCATCGCCGGCACCCCCGAGTGGGCCGAGAAGTTCCGCGCCGCCGGTGTCCCGATCGTCGGCGACGACATCAAGAGCCAGGTCGGCGCGACCATCACCCACCGCGTCATGGCCAAGCTGTTCGAGGACCGCGGCGTCGTGCTGGACCGCACCTACCAGCTCAACGTCGGTGGCAACATGTTCTTGAAGTCCATGTTGCCGCCGGCGTTCAGCTGTTCGAGGACCGCGGCGT
>JBKJQM010000146.1:0-5799 GCA_046594005.1 Mycobacteriales bacterium | reverse complement strand
GCGATGGCGCTGGAGACCGCCCGCCTGGTGCAGGAGCAGTCCGGTCGGCTCGCCGACGTCACGCGCATCGCCGACGCCGCGCAGAAGGCCATCCTGGCCCCGCCCCCGTCCCGCGTGGGGCCGATCTCGCTCGCAGCGCGCTACGTCAGCGCCGCCGCCGACGCGCTCGTCGGCGGCGACCTCTACGAGACCGTCTCCCGCCCAGGGGCAGTACGGATGATCATCGGGGACGTGCGGGGCAAGGGCCTCGGTGCCGTACGCACTGCGACGGTCGTCCTCGGTGAGTTCCGCGCGGCAGCAGCCGATCTCGACGACCTCGCCGACGTCGCGCGGCAGATCGACCGGCGGCTGCGCCCGTACCTGGGCCAGGAGGACTTCGTCACGGCTCTGCTCGCCGAGATCCGCGACGACGGCGACTACCTCATCGCCTCCTGCGGGCATCCACCGGCGCTGCTCGCCAGTCCGGACCGCGGCACCGTCACACCGCTGCACACGACGGCGACGCTGCCCCTGGGACTCGGGGCGGACCCCACCGTCATCGGCGGACGGCTGGCACCCGGCGACCGGCTCCTGCTCCACACCGACGGGATCCTCGAGGCCCGCGGTCCGGACGGCGAGTTCGTCGACCTCCTGCGCCTCGTGCAGCCGCTGACCGAGGGCCGTGTCGACCGCGTCCTCGACGAGGTCCTGGACGGTCTGCACGCCGCCGTCGGCACCGACCTCGGCGACGACCTCGCTCTCCTGGTCGCCGAGTACGCACCGACACGGGCGCCAGCAACGAGCTGAGCCGCCAGTGGGCGAAGGGTTCTGCTGCTCGCCCGACGTTCGACGTTCGTCCAGCGATACCTCGACGTTCATCGAAGATGTGCCACGATGGGGTCATGCCGAAGGCCCTGCCGGTGCTCGACACGACCGCCCCCGTCTGCTGCGCCACCCTCGCGTCCGGCCCCGTGGGTGCGGAGGACGCGCTGGAGATCGCGCTGCGCCTCAAGGCCCTCGCCGACCCCGTACGGGTGCAGCTCATGTCGATGATCCTTGCCGAGCCGGGCACCGGCATCTGCACGTGCGACCTCGCGCCCGCGGTCGGCGTGTCCGAGGCGACGGTCTCCCACCATCTGAAGCAGCTCCGCGACGCCGGGCTGGTCGAGGGGACCCGCAAGGGCACGAACGTCTTCTACCGCGCGCGGCCGGACGCCCTCGGCGCGCTGTGCCGGGTCATCGACCCCAGTTGCTGCTGACCACCCTCGAGGAGACACCGCACCGATGAGCGACACCGTCAGCGAGAAGCCCCCCGGCGGGACCGACCTCGACACCCCTGTCCTGCAGCGCCTGTCCACGCTCGACCGGTACCTGCCGGTGTGGATCGTCGCCGCGATGGCCCTCGGTCTCGTGCTCGGCCGCGCGTTCAGCGGCCTCGACGACGCCCTGGACACCGTGAAGGTCGCCGACGTCAGCCTGCCGATCGCCGTCGGGCTGCTCCTGATGATGTACCCGGTCCTGGCGAAGGTCCGGTACGGCGAGCTGCACACCGTCACGGGCGACCGCAGGCTCCTGGTGTCCAGCCTGGTCATCAACTGGCTGCTCGCCCCGGCGCTGATGTTCGCCCTCGCGTGGATCTTCCTGCCCGACCTGCCCGAGTACCGCACCGGCCTGATCATCGTCGGGCTCGCCCGCTGCATCGCGATGGTCCTCATCTGGAACGACCTGAGCTGCGGCGACCGGGAGGCAGCCGCCGTCCTCGTCGCGATCAACAGCGTGTTCCAGATCGTCGCGTTCGCCGCCCTGGGCTACTTCTACCTGGAGGTCCTGCCCGGCTGGCTCGGCCTGGGCCAGGAGTCCCTCGACGTCAGCGTGTGGACCATCGCCCGGTCCGTGCTGATCTTCCTCGGCATCCCGCTGCTGCTCGGGTTCCTCACCCGCGTCCTCGGGGAGCGGGCGAAGGGACGCGACTGGTACGAGAGCAGGCTCCTTCCGAGGATCGGGCCGATCGCGCTGTACGGGCTGCTGTTCACCATCGTCGTGCTGTTCGCGCTGCAGGGCGACACCCTCACCCGCCAGCCCCTGGACGTCGTCCGGATCGCGGTCCCGCTGCTCGTCTACTTCGCGATCACCTTCACCGGCTCGTTCCTGCTCGGCCGCACGCTCGGCCTGGGCTACCCCCGCACCGCGACGCTCGCCTTCACCGCGGCCGGCAACAACTTCGAGCTCGCGATCGCCGTCTGCATCGGCGTCTTCGGCGTGACCAGCGGCCAGGCCCTCGCGGGGGTCGTCGGCCCGCTCATCGAGGTGCCGGTGCTCGTCGCGCTGGTGTACGCGGCGCTCTGGGCTCGGCGCCGCTTCTACCCCGCCGACACCGCCCTCGGAGCCCTTCGATGACCACCGAGAAGCCCGTGATCCTGTTCGCGTGCGTCCACAACGGCGGGCGCAGCCTCGCCGCGAAGGTCCTCGCCGAGCACCACGGCCAGGGGCGGGTCGAGGTCCGGTCCGCCGGCAGCGAGCCCGGCAGCGCCCTCAACCCCGCCGTCGTGCAGGTCCTCAACGAACGGGGCCTGAGCACGGAAGGGGAGGCGCCGAAGCTCCTCACCTACGAGGGCGCCGAGCAGGCGGACGTCGTCGTCACGATGGGGTGCGGCGAGACGTGCCCGGTCCTGCCCGGCACGACCTACGAGGAGTGGCCGCTGGACGACCCGAAGGGCCAGGACATCGACACGGTCCGGCGGATCGTCGGACAGGTCGAGGAGCGCGTCGTCGACCTGCTCGCTCGGATCGGCGCCGAGGCCCCGGCGTAGGCGCGCCGGGTAGCCACGACAGGCTGGGCGTCAGAAGGCGCCGTGCCGGCCCTCGCCGCCGGCGAACCGGGCCGCTCCCTGCAGGGCCTCTGCCTGGACGGCAGCCTGCCCAAGGGCGAACTCCTGTCGAAGCGCTGCCCGCTCGTCGAGCCCTTCGGCGTCGAGCAGCGACTGCCGGTCGCTGCGCAGGCACGTCTGCGGGAAGGCGGCGAGCTGGTGCGCGAGCTCCTGCGCGCAGGCGAGCGCCTGCCCGGCGGCGACGACGCGGTGGGCCAGGCCGATCGCGAGCGCCTCGGCAGCGTCGACCGGGCGCCCGGTGAGCACGAGGTCCATCGCGCGGCTCGCGCCGATCAGGCGGGGCAGCCGGACGGTGCCGCCGTCGATGAGCGGGACGCCCCAGCGCCGGCAGAAGACGCCGAACACCGCGGTCTCGTCCGCGACCCGGAGGTCGCACCACAGCGCGAGCTCGAGCCCGCCGGCGACGGCGTGGCCCGAGACCGCGGCGATCACCGGCTTGGTCAGGCGCAGCCGACTGGGGCCCATCGGAGCGTCGCCGTCGGGGTCAAGCACGTTGCTGCGCTCGGTGCCGAGCGCCGTGAGATCTGCTCCGGCGCAGAAGGTCCCGCCCTGACCGTGCAGCACCGCGACCGATGCGGTGTCGTCGGCGTCGAAGGCGCGGAAGGCCGCTGCCAGCGCCGCGGCGGTCGGGCCGTCCACCGCGTTGCGCCGAGCCGGTCGATGCAAGAGCACGGTGGTCACGGGCCCGTCGCGTTCGACCCGGACGGCCGCCGTCTCGTCGGTCACGGTCACGCTCACCCCTTGTACGTGGACGGGCCGTGGTCACCGAACGGCTCATCGCGTTCGCGGACGGCTTGCTTGAACCCCACCTCGGCGGCGCGCTGCTGGAAGGCGTAGCCCTCGCGGCTGTGCCGGCTCACGCCGTCGAAGACGGTGCTGACCATCTGGCTGGTCGCGACGCCGGACGCCAGCAGGCTGCTGTTCAGCGCGAGCTTCACCATCATCAGCTGGTTGACCGGCATCCGGGCGATGCGCTGCACGAGGACCTCGGTCCGTTCGTCGAGCTCCTCGGCGGGGGCGGACTCGACCGCGAGGCCCCACTCCGCGGCCTCGCGCCCGGACAGGCAGTCACCCGTCAGCAGCAGGCGCTTCGCCCGCTGGTCACCGAGGCGGTGCGCCCACAGACCGGCCGACGGCACGCCCCACACGCGGGTCGGCGGGTAGCCGATCTTGCAGTCGTCGGCGGCGACGATCTGGTCGGCGTGCAGGGCGATGTCGGTGCCGCCGGCGACGCAGAAGCCGTGCAGCTTGACGACCGTCGGCTTGTCCGCGTGCAGCAGTGCGGAGAAGCCCTTGGTGAAGCGGCTCATCATCGCGTAGTCGAGCATCGGGTCCCAGGTGCCGGCAGGGTCGTGGTTGGCGGCCTGGACGACGGGGTCGACGACGGTGCCGGCGGTCTCGTCAGGGCGCTGTTCACCTGTGTCGAAGGCGTTCTCGGCGTAGATGCCGAGGTCGTACCCGCCGCAGAAGCCCTTGCCGCGCCCGGACAGGACGATGACGTGGACAGCGGGGTCGAGGTCGGCGCGCTCGACGGCATGCGCGAGGTCGCGCGGGGTGTCGGCGGTGATGGTGTTGCCCCGCTCCGGCCTGTTGAAGGTGAGGCGGGCGACCCGGCCGTCGACCTCGTAGTCGAGCGTGGGGTAGGTCGCCCGGCGGACCGGCTCAGGCCGCCCGGCGAACTGCGGCGCAGCGGTGAGGTCGTCGCGCCAGCGCGCTGCCTGCTCGTCCGGGGCCCGTTCGTCGCGCTGGCTCATGCGCTGGTCTGGCTGGTGGCGTCGTCCATGGCAGCAGCATCGCCCCTGTGGCGTCGTCGTGGGTCAGGCGGGCGGCCATGCAGGTGGCGGCCTCGTGCCGGACGGTGCGCTCGCGCTGGTCCGACAGAAGACGCCCCAGCGGGACGGCTTCTGATCAGGCGCAGTGCCAGAGTTGTACCGGGGGCACCTCGCGAACCTGCGTCGGCAGCCTCAGTGCTTCGCCCGTCTGAGCTCGTCCTGACTCGTGCATGGGCACCTGCACCCGCTCCTCAGGAGAGCGCGCCAGCCGGCACCGACACGCCACACGGCGCCGACGACTGCACCGGGGCGAGTGCGAGCAGCTCACGCCAGCCCCCGCTGCCCAGCGGGTCGGGCCGAGGGTGCTGGCTTTGTCATCGGGTTCCTCGCGTCTGCTCGCGCTCGTGCTGCTTGCCCTGCGGGCCTGACTGCTCAGACGAGCGCCGGTTCCGGCTCGGCAGCCGGCAGCTCGGTCGGCTGCTCCGTCACCCCGAAGTGGGGCAGCCACTCGAGCCACCGCGGCAGGTACCAGTTGCTGTCGCCTAGCCACACCATTGCTGCGGGCAGCAGGAGCGTGCGGATGATGGTCGCGTCGATGAGCACGGCGAAACCGAGGCCGAAGCCCCACTGCGACAGCTCGGGGATGTCTGACGCGGCGAAGCCGGAGAAGATTGCCACCATGATGGCCGCGGCGCCGGTGATGAGCCGCCCCGTGCGTCCGAGCCCGTGCACGACCGCGGAGGCGGTGTCACCGGTCGCGTCGTAGCCCTCCTTGATCCGGCTGAGCAGGAAGACGTGGTAGTCCATCGACAGGCCGAACAGCAGGGCGAACGTGATGACCGGCATGTACGGCGAGATGCCCTCCACCTCGGGGAATCCGAGCAGCGTCGAGCCCCAGCCCCACTGGTAGGCCGCGCCCATGGCGCCGAACGTCGCGCCGGCGCCGAGCAGGTTCAGCGTGATCGCCTTCAGCGGGATGACGATCGAGCGGAACATCACCAGCAGGAGCAGGAAGCTCGTCCCGAGCACGAACGCGACGACCATCCACGCGCGGGACAGCAGCAGGTCGATGCCGTCGATCGACGCGGCCTGGTCGCCGGTGACGTAGGCGGTCGCCGCCGTGCCAGCGAGCGCGGTCGGGACGAGCTCGCTCCGCAGCC
>JBKJQM010000470.1:0-4517 GCA_046594005.1 Mycobacteriales bacterium | reverse complement strand
GGCGCACGCCGGCTGGTGCGCGGTCCGCGACCAGCTGTTCGCCGAGCACCCCTGCTCGCCGGCCGACCGGGACGTGTTCCCGGGGCTGCGGGTGGCCGACTACGACCCGGCCTGGCGTGCGGAGGTGCGGCTGTCGCCCGCCGAGCCCGCGCGCATCGAGATCCCCAGCGGTACAGACGGTCTCGTCCCGTTCGAGCGGGCCGGGGTCCTGCGCACGCCGTGGGGTCCGCTCGACGTGTGGTCGCTGGACTCCTACGGCGGCGGGGTCTGGATCCCCGTCGGCGATCGGGGCAACGGGCCCCTGTCGTACGGCGGCGGGCGCTACCTCTACGACACCGTCAAGGGCGCGGACCTCGGGACGACCGACGACGGCGCGCTGGTCGTGGACCTCAACTTCCTCTACGCGCCGAGCTGCGCGCACGACCCGCGCTGGGCCTGCCCGCTGCCACCGGAGGGCAACGTGCTCGCCGTCGAGGTGCCGGTCGGGGAGCTGCGGTCAGCCCTGCCCCGGCAGCGCGACTAGGACGAGAGCAGCGCCGCTGCCGCACGCAGCGTCGCCCGCATGCCGTCCTCCAGCTCCGCGGTGCGCGCCGCCACCAGCATCTGCGCCCGGTCCGGGTGCTTGGCGACCACCGCCCGCAGGAACGTCGTGCCCGGCCCGTGCACGAAGCGCTGTACCACCTGGGTGCCGCCGTCGACGGGCGTCAGGTCGTACGACCAGGTCGAGGACGGCAGCGCCGGATCGCCGACGGCCCAGACGAAGCGCTGCCCCGGCTCGTCGGCCAGCACCGTGCAGAGGACCTCCCAGCCCTTGCCCTGCCGCTCGTTCTCGCCGCGGAAGCGCGCACCCGGGCCGCGCGACTCATCGACCCACGACGCGCGGATGCACTCCGGGCCGAGTCCGGCGGTGCGCTCGGGATCGCTGAGCACGGCGTGCACCTGGTCGGGCGCTGCCGGCAGGACCTCGACGACCTCGACGGTCAGCCCGTCGACGTCCACGTCAGGCCCGCAGGTAGTCGAGGAAGCGGGCGCGCAGCAGCGGCTCGTCCTCGCCGAACGGCGCCCTGCCGAGCAGCTCACGCACGACGTGCACGGCCTCGGCCACCGAGCCGGTGATGGCTCCGGAGGACCCGTCCTCGCCGGCGATGGCACGGCTCCCGCGCAGGTGGGTCGCGATCTCCCAGACGAAGCGGACGTCGCGGGCGTGCTCGGCCCTGTCGAACGCCCGGCGGCGCAGCTCGTCGGTGGACAGCGCCTCGAGGTCGTCGATCGGATCGGTCATGAGCCGACCCTAGTTGGCTGCGCGGTCCGGGTCGTCCGGCGTGCGGCAGGCGCGTTCGAGCAGCAGGGCGGCGACGACGAGGGCGAGCGCGGCGAGGCCGGACAGTCCGGCCACGAGCGCGTCCCGGTCGGCCATCGCCAGCTCGTCGCGCCGGGGCAGCGTCCACGCGAGCAGGCCGCCGTAGCCGCCGAGCAGCACGGCGCCGGCGGTGCTGGACGCCTTGGACAGGACGGCGGCCCGCGCGACCTGCATCGGGTGCAGCGGCCGGCCGCGCGGGCTCGGCCGGTGCGCAATCCGGTCCCGGACGACCTTGGCCATGCCGAGCTCGGCGACCGCGAGCAGCACCATGCTGACCGGCGCGTAGAGCGGCAGGGTCGGCAGCGAGCCGTACGCCACCTCGGCGACGACGAAGCCGAGCACGACGAACAGCGCGACGATGCCGGCGAGCGCACCGGGCCGGGTCGGGGTCACGCGAGCACCAGGTCGTCGCGTCGGCGTACGCCCTCGGTGCCGAGCCGGGCCAGCAGCTCGCGCACCCGCCCGTGACCGGGCAGCTCGGCGTCCGGGTCGACGTCCAGCCACGGGGCCAGGACGAACGCCCGCTCCGCGGCCCGGGGGTGCGGCACGACCAGGCCGTCGGGCACCGGGCCGTCCGCCGTCACCACGTCGACGTCGAGGGTGCGCGGGCCCCAGCGCATCGTGCGCTCCCGGCCTGCCGCCTGCTCGGCGCGCTGCGCGCGGTCCCAGGCCCGCGCGCAGTCGAGGTCGCAGAGCAGCACCGCGTTGAGGTAGTCGTCCTGCTCCACGCCACCCACGGGCGCAGTCTCCCAGACGGGCGAGACGGCCTGCGGCGCAAGGACTTCGACGGCCAGGCGCAGGTAGGCCAGGCGGTCGCCGAGGTTGCTGCCGATGGACAGCACGGCGGTCATGGCCGGACGACCGTCACGGACACGTCCGCGAACTCCAGCGGGATCGGCGCCTGCGGCTTGTGCACGGTGATCTCGACCCGCTCGACCACGTCGTACGACAGGCAGACGTGCGCGAGCCGCTCGGCGAGGGCCTCGAGGAGTTCGACCGGCTCGCCGCTCACCGCCGCCGCCAGCCGCTCGGCGAGCTCGCCGTAGTGGACCGTCGTCGTGAGGTCGTCGCTCGCGCCCGCGGGCCGCAGGTCGAGGTGCAGGACGGCGTCGACGACGAAGTCCTGGCCGTCCCGGCGCTCCTCGGGCAGCACCCCGTGGAAGCCGCGCACGCGCAGCCCGGTCAGGGTGATGCGGTCCTCAGCCATCGGTCAGCTCGCCGAGTACCGGGCTGCCGTGGTGGACCTGCACCCGCCAGCCGTCGGGGCGGCGCACCAGCACGTTCGTCGCCACGACCGTTGCGCCGGCGTGCGCCGACTCCGACACCTCGGTGAGCACGTTCTCGGTGCAGGTCACGACCGCGATGTCGCCGCGCACGTGGACCCGCACGTCGGTGAGGAAGAACTGGATGTAGTCGGTGTTGGCCATGACCGCTGCCCACGAGCGCAGGACCTGGTCGCGACCGCGCAGCATCGGCCAGCCGGGGTGCACGCAGACGACGGCGTCCGGGGCCTGGTCGTCCCAGACCCGCTCCATGCGGTCGACGTCCGCGGTCTCGAACGCCTCGTACAGCGCGGTGTTGACGGCCGTCGCCTCGTCGACGTCGCTCATGCGGCGCCCCTGCGTGCGGCGGCCACGACGCGTACGGCGTCGGCGCTGGCCCGCACCTCGTGGACCCGCACCGCCCACGCCCCGGCCTGCGCGGCGAGCACGGTCACGGCGGCGGTGGCCTCGTCGCGCTCGGCGGCCGGCCGAGGGGTGCCGTCCGGGTCGGCGAGCAGCGCGCCCAGGAAGCCCTTGCGCGAGGCGCCGACCAGCAGCGGGCCGAGCCCGACGAGGGAGTCGAGGTCGCCCAGCAGCGCCCAGTTGTGCTCGGCCTGCTTGGCGAAGCCGAGCCCGGGGTCGAGCAGCAGCCGCTCCGCGTCGACGCCGGCGGACAGAGCGGCCAGCCGGCGGGCGGACAGCTCGGCCAGCACCTCGTCGACGACGTCGCCGTAGACGGCCTGGCGCTGCATGTCGGTGCTGTGCCCGCGCCAGTGCATCGCGACGTACGCGCAGCCGCGCTCGGCCACCAGCGGCAGCATCGCGGGGTCGGCCAGCCCGCCGGAGACGTCGTTCACGACCTGCGCCCCGGCGTCCAGGCAGGCCGCCGCGACCGAGGCGCGCATCGTGTCGACGGAGACGACAGCACCCACGGCCACCAGCCCCCGTACGACGGGCAGGACGCGGCCCAGCTCCTCGGCCTCGTCGACCCGCTCGGCCCCAGGGCGGGTCGACTCGCCGCCGACGTCGAGCAGGTCGGCGCCGTCGTCCAGCAGCCGCAGCCCGCGCCGGACGGCGCTCGCGGTGTCGGCGTGGGCGCCGCCGTCGCTGAACGAGTCAGGGGTGACGTTGACGACGCCCATGACCCGGGTGCGGCCGAGGCCGGGGAACCCGCGCACGGCCGGTACCGGGGCCGCCATCAGCGGCCCAGGATGAGGCTCATCGCCTCCGCGCGCGTCACGGCGCTGGTCTTCAGGACGCCGCGCACGGCGGAGGTGACGGTACGGGCGCCGGGCTTCTGCACCCCGCGGACCGTCATGCACATGTGCTCCGCCTCCACCACGACGATGGCCCCGCGCGGCTCGAGCCGGGAGACCAGGGCGTCGGCGACCTGGGTGGTCAGCCGCTCCTGCACCGACGGGCGCTTGGCGTACAGGTCGACCAGCCGGGCCAGCTTGGACAGACCCGTGATGCGGCCGTCCTTGCCGGGCAGGTAGCCGACCGCCGCCGTCCCGGTCCACGGCACCAGGTGGTGCTCGCAGAAGCTGGCCAGCGGGATGTCCTTGACGATGATCAGCTCGTCGTGGTGCTCGTCGAAGATCGGCACCGCGAGCTCGTCCGGGTCGGCGTGCAGCCCGGAGAAGACCTCGGCGTACATACGGGCGACGCGCGCCGGCGTCTCGCGCAGGCCGTCGCGGTCGACGTCCTCGCCGATCGCGTCGAGGAGCTCGCGCACGGCCGCCTCGACGCGGGCGGCGTCGAACGGCCGGCCGTGCGGGGGCGAGGGCACGCGCCCGGTCAGGAGGCCGGGTCGGTGCCGGTCGCGCGTCGCGCCTTGCGCGCGGGCGAGGACTGCCGACGCGCTGACGGCTGGGCGCTCGGGGTGTCCCTGGAGG
>JBKJQM010000051.1:0-10435 GCA_046594005.1 Mycobacteriales bacterium | reverse complement strand
AGCCGTACCGGCCGTCGATGTAGGTCAGACCCCAGCGGATCTGAGTGGAGGCGCTGGTACGCCAGTCCCTGCCGGCCTCGAAGATGGCCTCCGCCGGCGGCGACTGGCGTACCAGCGCCTCCACTCAGATCCGCTGGGGTCTGACCTACATCGACGGCCGGTACGGCTCGCCGTGCAGCGCGTGGGCGCACTCGCGCTCGTACGGCTGGTACTGACCCCCAGCACGTCAGCGCCCCGTCCTCCGGACCGGAGGACGGGGCGCTGTGCTGTGTCGTTCGCGGGCTCAGACCCCGAAGCCGGACTCCCGCGCGATGAGCAGCTTGTCGGTCTCGTCGTGCAGAGAAGCACCCGCCACCAGCAGGTTCGGCCGGTGCTCGTTGCCGTGGTGGCCGCAGAACAGCAGCTCGGTCCCGCCGGGCAGCGTCGCCCGGATGTAGGCCTGCGCGCCGCAACGGTCGCAGCGGTCGTGCGCCGTCAACGGCGCGACGTCGGTCGTGAGGGTCGGGAGGGTGGTCTCGGTCGCTGTCGTCATCTCGCTCCTCGGTCGTCTGCGGGCCTGTCCGCTGCCCGTTCCTGGTCCAACGCCGTGCGCCGGCGGGCGTTCCGCACGGACGTGTGACGCTGCAGACCGCTCGGGCGGGAAGCACCGGTCGCCCTTCGACGTTGACCACCTCTCGTGGACGACCCGACCTGTCACGTGTGCGACGGCGTGCGCCCGGCGATGGAGACGTGCGCGGCGTGCGTCGGCCGCGGCGTCGTCGACAGCATCGGCTTCTGCCCGACCGGCTGGGACGAGGTCTCGCCCGGGCTGTTCGTCGGCGGCCATGCCCGCGTCGACGCGGACGGCTGGACGGTCCCCGTCGTGGTCACCGACGAGTTCGACACGGTGATCAGCCTCTACGCCGAGGACGGGCACGGCCCGAGCGACGGCGTCGAGCACCACTACCACCGCATGGCCGACGCCGACCTGCTCGGTGCCGACGCCACCGAGGTCGCGCGCCTGGCCCGGCTGGCCGCGGACCGCGTGCGCGACGGACGCCGGGTCCTGGTGCGCTGCCAGGCCGGACTGAACCGTTCATCGCTGGTGGCCGCCCTGGCGCTGGTCGACCTCGGGCTCGCGCCGCAGGACGCCATCGACCGCATCCGCGACGGCCGGCACCTCAACTGCCTGTTCAACCGCTCCTTCGTCGAGCACGTGCGCGCGGCCCCCCCGGCGGGGTAGTCCTGCGGCATGCGCATCACGAGGTACAACCACTCCTGCCTGCTCGTCGAGGACGGGGAGGCCCGCCTGCTGCTGGACCCGGGCGCGTTCTCGTCCGGCTTCCAGGACCTGCGCGGGCTCACCGGAGTGCTGATCACCCACCAGCACCTCGACCACCTCGACCCGGCCCGGATCGGCCCGCTGCTCGAGGCGAACCCGGACGCCCGCCTGCACTGCGACGAGGGGTCGGTCGAGCACCTGGGCGGCCTGCCGTCGACGGTCGTCCGGGCCGGTGACGTGCTCGACCTCGGTGCCGAGGTGCGGGTGCACGGCAGCACCCACGCCGTGATCCACCCCGACCTGCCGCCGATCCCGAACGTCGGCTACCTGGTGGGCGGGCGGTTCTTCACCCCGGGCGACGCCTTGACCGTCCCGGACGCCGACGTGGAGGTGCTCGGACTGCCGACGGCCGCACCCTGGCTCAAGCTGTCCGAGGCCGTCGGCCTGCTGCGGGACGTCCGGCCGCGCCTGGCGTTCCCGGTCCACGACGCCGTTCTCGCGATGCCGCAGATCTGGTACTCGCACTTCGGGACACTCGCCCCGGAAGGCACCGCTTTCCGCGTCGTCGGCCCGGCCGACGAGGTGCCCCTCGGGGGTTGACTCTCCTGCGGAGCGGGTGGAACGTAAGGACGTTCGTTCCACCGGATGGCGGACGGAGGCACCGATGTCGCACCTGCTGGACACCGAGCACAGGCCGCACGCGCCGTAAGGGCCGAGCTCGACGACGAGTCCGTGCCCACCCAGTCGACGAGAGGACAGACGAGGAGCAGGGCAGCGGTGCACATGCGCCGACCCTCGCTCTGGACAGCCCGGCCGCATTTCCGGTCGGGCTGTCCTCATGTCCGGGCCCGGTCCGAGACCACTCCCGGCCGCGGCGCGCGGTAGAGCGTCTCCTGAGCTAGCGAGGCCACCAGCGCACCCTCCTCGGTCCACAGACCGCCGGTGTAGTGGCCTCGACCGCGGGCCACCGCACGCGCGTGCAGGTCCATCAGCAGCCACTGGCCGGCCCGCGCCGGCCGGTGGAACCAGACCGCGTGGTCGAGGCTGCTCTGGTAGCGGCCGGCCGAGCTCGGCAGGCTGCCGGCCCCGGTGAAGATGTCGGAGACGTACGTCTGGACCGCCGCCGCGACGACCGGGTCGTCCGGCAGGTCCTCGGCGCAGCGCAGCCACACGCGCGTCGGGAACGAGTGCAGCTCGTGCATCTGCTCCGGGACCCGCAGCTCGCAGCCGACCAGGCGCGGCGCGGGCTGGAGGTCCCCCGAGCCATCCACGGGCTGCGCGTCCGGCGACGGTTCGAGGGCCACGTCCTCCTGGGTGTCGTCGACGACGGCGAACGACGCCGACAGGTTGAGGATCACCTCGCCCTCCTGCAGCGCCACGACCCGGCGCGCGGAGAAGCTGCCGCCGTCGCGGTCCCGCTCCACCGAGAACACGACGGGGCGCCGGCTGTCCCCGGGTCGCAGGAAGTAGCCGTGCAGTGAGTGCGGCGTGCGCGCCGGGTCGACCGTGCGGCCGGCGGCCACCAGGGCCTGGGCCGCCACCTGCCCGCCGAACAGCGGGTAGCGCTCCTCGAACACCGCGGTCGCCCGGAACAGGTCGCGGTCGACGCGCTCGAGGTCGAGCAGGTCGGCCAGCGTGACGCCGGGCGGGGGCAGCTCGTCCTGAGGGGTGACGTACGCGCTCACCCGCGGCAACCTACCTACCGGTCGGAGAAGACCTTCTTGCGCGGGTCCCAGGGCGACGTGCCCTGGCCGCGCTCGATGATGCGGACGCTCTCGCCGGTGATCTGCACGTACGCGTAGGCGGCGTTGTCGGTCTCATCCGTCTCGAGCACGCGGTCCTTGATGTCGACGACGGACCGGACGACGTACAGACCGTCTCCGTCGCCCGCGAACTCCACGTACTGCCCGGGCCGCTGCCAGCGGTAGACGTCGCCCCAGCCGACGGAGAGGCCGAAGGTCGACTCGCCGATGCTGCGCGCGGTGCTGGCGCCCTCGACGAACTCGCCGTCCGTCTGGTCGAAGCGCATCCAGTCCGCGAACAGCTGGTCGGCGGGGCTGAAGCCCGCCTTGGTCCCGCGGCCGGCGGGAACGAGCGTGCCCTTGCGGGGGTCGGTCACCCGGTAGATCGAGTAGTCGAGGATGTCCTGGAAGTGGTAGTGGGCATGCGTCTTGTGGAACAGGAACCCGCCTGCGGGACGCGTCGTCTCCGAGCCGTCGGACCACCGGATGTGCTGCGTCACGGGGCCTTCCGCGAGAAGCCCGAGCTGGTTCTCGGCGGGGACGTACCGCAGGTCCATGGGTCCGGGCCCTGCGTTCCGCGGTCCTGTGGTGAGTCGCAGGCAGCGCCGCGCACCGTCCTCGACCGACTCGTCGGCTGCGCACGAGAGAGGGTGCTGCCCGAGCACGTCGAGCGGCGGGTTGACCGTGTCCGGCGGGTACAGGCCGTTGAGCGGGTTCGCCGGGGCGACGAAGCCGAACTCGTACGGCGGGGTCGCCTGCAGGTTCGGCAGCAACCTGGTCCGGGTCGCCGGGCGGACCGGGGCGCGCTCGGCCTTGGCGCGCAGCCGGAAGCGGGCGTACGCCGCGTCGCGCGGGACGACCCGGACCGTCCACCGGCCGGGCGCCGGCTCGGGTACGAAGGCCTCGATGTTGAAGCGGTTGCTGTTGGTGGCGCTGCCGGCGACGGCGCCAGACGGATCGAGGACCTCGACGGTGAAGGAGGTCTCGCGTGACGGGGTGTCGATGGCGACCCGCAGCCTGTGCGCCTTCTGGAGGACGTCGAGCGCGTAGGTGAAGCAGTGCGCGACCTCGCACGCGGCCGACGTCGGCAGCCGTGTCGTGATCACGCGGTCCGCGACGTAGCCGCCGTTCCAGAACGTCGCACTGCCGAGCCGCAGGCGGCCGACGACCGCGCCCTCCTTCGCAGGAGCCGCCTCGGTGTCACGGGCGCCCCACGCGGCGACGACCTCGGCGCGGGCGGCTGCCGCCGTGCGTTGCGAGGCGACGACCGGCAGCGTGCCGGTCCCGCCGGCCCAGGCCACGGCGGTGCCGAGGGCGACGAAGACGGAGCTGGTGGCGAGCAGGCGGATGCGCACGGAAGGTCCCTCCAGGGAGCGGTGTCCCCTACTGGCTTCCAGACCGGGTGGTCCTGCTCCTGCCGGTGTCGCGTCAACACCGGGTGAACTCCCTGATGCACTCGTGTTGCACACCTAGGGTGACCCGGTGACCCACGCGATCGACCCGGAGCTGCTGGCCCTCCCCCTGCGCGAGTCGGCCGCGGCGGCCCTGCAGGCGGCGCAGGAGGCGGGGGCCTCCCACGCCGACGTCCGCATCGAGCGGCTGCGCGGGCAGGACCTGTCGCTGCGCAACGGTCGGCTGGAGCGGCTGAACGACGCCGTGACCGTCGGGCTCGCGGTGCGCGTCGTGCACGACGGCACCTGGGGCTTCACGAGCAGCCCGGACGTCTCCGTCGACGAGGCCGTGCGGCTGGCCCGGTCCGCGGTCGAGGTGGCGCGCACCTCCCGACCGCTGAACGCAGAACCCGTCGAGCTGGCCGACGAGCCGGTCTACGACGACGTCACCTGGGTCTCGGCGTACGAGGTTGACCCGTTCTCGATCGACCCGTCGGAGAAGGTGGCGCTGTTCTTGGAGTGGTCCGCGCGGCTGCTCGCCGCAGACGACGTGGACCACGTCGACGTCACCCTCCAGCAGGCGCTCGAGGGCAAGTTCTACGCCGACACCGCGGGCACGACGACGACGCAGCAGCGGGTCCGCGTCCAGCCCAGGGTGACCGCCACCCGGGTCGACCCTGGCGGCGGCTTCGAGACGATGCGCACGGTGGCCGCGCCGGCGGGTCGCGGCTGGGAGTACGTCACCGGTGCCCACTACGACTGGGCAGGCGAGCTGGCCCGGATGCCGGAGCGACTCGCGGAGAAGGCCAAGGCGTCGTCGGTGGAGCCCGGCCGCTACGACCTCGTGATCGACCCGTCGAACCTGTGGCTCACCATCCACGAGTCGATCGGGCACGCGACCGAGCTCGACCGCGCACTCGGCTACGAGGCCGCCTACGCCGGCACGTCCTTCGCGACGCTGGACCAGCTCGGGTCCCTGCAGTACGGCTCTCCCGTCATGCACGTCACCGGCGACCGGACGACCCCGCACGGCCTGGCCACCATCGGCTGGGACGACGAGGGCGTGCAGACCCAGGAGTGGGACGTCGTCCGCGACGGCGTGCTCGTCGGCTACCAGCTCGACCGGCGCATGGCCCGGCAGAACGCCGGCGTGCTCGGCGTCTCCCGCTCCAACGGCTGCGCGTTCGCCGACTCCCCTGCGCACGTGCCGGTGCAACGGATGGCGAACGTAAGCCTGCAGCCGGCGGCAGGCGGGCCGTCGACCGAGGAGCTGATCGGCCGCGTCGACCGCGGGATCTACGTCGTGGGCGACAAGAGCTGGTCGATCGACATGCAGCGCTACAACTTCCAGTTCACCGGCCAGCGCTTCTACGAGATCAAGGACGGTCGGCTGGTGGGGCAGCTGCGGGACGTGGCCTACCAGGCGACCACCACGAAGTTCTGGGGATCGATGGAGGCGGTCGGCGGGCCGCAGACGTACGTGCTGGGCGGGGCGTTCAACTGCGGCAAGGCGCAACCCAGCCAGATCGCGGCGGTGTCGCACGGATGCCCCACCGCGCTGTTCCGCGGCGTGAACGTCCTCAACACCGCTCGGGAGGGTGGCCGATGACGACGCCGTCGCACGAGGTCGTCGAGCGGGCCCTCGCGCTGTCGCGGGCCGACGGCTGCATCGTCGTGCTCGAGGAGAGCAGCGCGGCGAACCTGCGCTGGGCCGGCAACACCCTGACCACCAACGGCGTCGTCCGCGGCCGCTCGGTCACGATCATCAGCGTCGTCGGCGAGTCGGTCGGCGTCCGCAGCGCCACGGGAGCCGACGCGCTCGACGACCTGGTGCGCGCCTCCGAGCAGGCAGCGCGCGACGCCGCCCCCGCGGAGGACGCCGGTCCTCTCGTCGAGGGACGCGTCTCGGCGGACTTCACCGAGCCGGCCGAGCAGACGTCGCCGGGCGTCTTCACGGACGTGGCGGTCGACCTCGGTGCGGCCTTCGGCGCGGCCCGCAGCGACGGCGTCTCGCTGTACGGCTACGCGTCCCACGACCTCACGACCACCTGGCTCGGCTCGTCCACCGGGCTGCGCCTGCGGCACGCGCAGCCGACCGGCTACCTCGAGCTGACCGGCAAGAGCAGCGGCGGCTCGTCGTGGGTCGGTCAGCACACCCGCGACTGGTCGGACCTGCACGTCGGCGCGCTCGACGCCGAGGTGCGGCGTCGCCTCGGCTGGGGTGCGCGCCAGCTGCAGCTGCCTGCCGGGCGGTACGAGACCCTGCTCCCGCCCTCGGCCGTCGCGGACCTGATGACGTACGCGTACTGGACCGCCTCGGGCCGCAGCGCCGCCGAGGGCCGCACCGTCTTCTCGCGGCCCGGCGGGTCGACCCGCGTCGGCGAGCACCTCGGGCCGGCCGGACTGCGGATGTCCTCCGACCCGCAGGACCCGGCGCTCGCGACGGCGCCGTTCGTCGTCGCGACCGCGTCCACGGCGATGACGAGCGTCTTCGACAACGGGCTGCCGCTGACCGCCACGGACTGGATGTCGGACGGGGCGCTGCGCGCGCTCATCCAGACCCGCGCCTCGGCGGCCCGCACCGGCTCACCCGTGACGCCGTACGTCGACTCGCTCGTCGTGGACGGCGGGGGCACGGCGACCACCGACGAGATGGTCGCCGCCACCGAGCGCGGCCTGCTGCTGACCTGCCTCTGGTACATCCGCGAGGTGGACCCGGAGACGCTGCTGCTCACCGGGCTGACGCGCGACGGCGTCTACCTGGTCGAGGGCGGCGAGGTCGTCGGGGCCGTCAACAACTTCCGCTGGAACGAGAGCCCCGTGGGCCTGCTCGGGCGGATCAGCGAGAGCGGGCGCTCGGTGCCGACGCTGCCGCGCGAGTGGAGCGACGGCTTCACCTGGACGCGGATGCCGACGCTGCGCATCCCGGGCTTCAACATGAGCTCGGTCAGCCGGGCCTCCTGAGCGCGTCGCGGGTGGCGCGGGCGACGTCACGCAGCTCGTCCGGCGGCAGGCCGGCGTCGAGGCACGCGCGCAGGAGCAGGCCGAGCGAGTGCTCGGGCTGGGCCGCCAGAGCGCGGTCGAGGGCGATGTTGGCCAGCGCGCCGTCGCCGCTGCCGTAGGCCACCCACGCGAGCAGCGCGCACGTCGGCGCGTCGACCGGCGCACCGACGAGCCGCACCACCTGCACCAGCACCGCGAGCAGCGCCGCGGACCGGTCGAGCATCCGGGTGGCCACCTCATCGCGCGCCAGGACGTCCTCCAGCCCGACCGCCAGCTGCGCCGCGTCCTGGCCGTCGACGGCGCCGCCCTCCGAGACGGCGTCCAGCAGGGCGTCCGCGAGCGCGACCGTCCTGCCCCGCAGCTCGCCGGCGCCCGTCCGGTGGGCCTGCTGCCTCGCGGCCTCGACCTGCGCCGCTCCCTTCGCCGACGGCTCCGGCGGCGCGACGGACGCCACCAGCTCCTCGCGGGAACGCAGGACCGCACGGCCGGCCGCGGTGCGCTCGGCGGCGACCAGGTCCAGGACCGCCGCCCGCACCGGGACCGGCGTCCCGCCTGCGGGGCAGCACGGCCCGTCGCACGCGTAGGACGTCCAACGGCCGCCGTCGACGTGCAGGGCCTCGACGAGCGGGACACCGGCGTCCTCGCACGCAGCCCGCACCTCGGCCACCAGCCCCTCGCGCGGCTCGGCGCCGAAGACGCACGCGACCGCCGCCGCGGCACCGTCGCCGACGATGCGCGCGGCGCACAGCGCGGCCACCGCCGCCTCGTCACCGACACGGGGCAGGTCGAGGCGGACCGTGAGGCCGACGCGTCGCCGCTGCCCGCGCAGGGACAGCACGACCAGGCTGTCTTCGGGTAGGAAGCCGCAGAGCTGCGGGACGACGGCGACGATCTCGCCGGGGTCGGTCAGGCGGGCGATGGAGGGTGCGCTCATGCACCGACGGTCGCTGCGGGCGGCCGACGACGGAAGACGCCGCCCGAGACCTGTGGACGGGCCGGTGGTCAGCCCACCCACGAGCCCCTCAGGAGGCGACGACCTCCTCGTTAGGCTGCCCCGCGGCTGCCGGCGGGGAGTCGGGACCGGGCTCGGCCTCGGCGATCTGCTGGCGCACGTAGCGGATCGTCACGGCTGCGACCGAGACGACCGGCACGGCGAGGAAGGCGCCGGCGATACCCGCCAGCGTGCCGCCCGCGGTGACGGCGAGGATCACGACGGCGGGGTGCAGGTCGAGCGTGCGGCCGACCAGGATCGGCTGCAGCACGTTGCCCTCGAGCTGCTGCACGACCAGGACGAGGGCGACCACGATGAGCGCGCTGGTCACCCCGTTGGCAACCAGCGCGACGAGAGCCGCCAACGCGCCTGTGACGACGGCGCCGATGATGGGGATGAACGCACCGAAGAGCACGAGCACCGCCAGCGGCAGCGCGAGCGGCACGCCGAGGACCACCAGGCCGACGCCGATGAACACCGCGTCCACCAGGCCCACCGCGGCCTGCGCGCGGATGAAGCCCGACAACGTGACCCACGACCGCTGCGCCACCGCAGAGACGTGCGGAGCCGCCCGCGGGCCGAGGAGGCCGGCCAGCCAGGGCAGGAACTTGGGCCCGTCCTTGAGGTAGAAGAAGCACAGCACCAGCGCGAGCAGCGCGGTGAGGAGGAGCGAGCCGGCCGCCACCGCTCCGCTGAGCACACGACCGGCGATGTTCTGCGCGTTCTTCTGCAGGTCGCCGATGACGTTGTCGACGGTCGCACCGATCCGCTCCTGGCCGAGGTTCAGCGGCGGCCCGGTCACGCCCTTCTGCAGCTCCTCGAGGCCGGCGGTCACCTGGTCGGCCAGCTCCTGTGCCTGGCCCGTCACCTGGGGCGCGAGCCCGCCGATGAGGCCGAACACCAGCAGCAGCGCGACGACGAGCACGAGCCCGGCCGAGGCGGCCGCCGGCAGCCCGCGCGTGCGCAGGAACCGCACCGACGGCCACAGGACGGTCGCGAGCAGCAGGCCGAGCAGGACCGGCAGCAGGATCACCCAGAGCTTGCCGGCGACGTAGCCCAGCACCACCACCGCCGCGACCACCAGCAGGAACCGCAGGCAGAACGCCGAGACCTTGGTGAAGGCGCTGCTGAGCAGCGCCTCCCGGCGCACCGACTCATCGGGCAGGACGCGGTCCGCGCGAGGCCCGGAGGCCTGCAGGTCGGCGTGCGTGCGGGTGGGGTCGTCCTCGACCGCGGACTGCTCGGGTGACGTCACATGCCGATCCTGCCCTGTGCGCCGGCGAGGTACCGGCGTGTGCCCGACGTCGCACGCCCACCACGCCGCTATCCTGATCCGTGCAGCACGACGTCCAGGTGAAGGGGCACGTACCCGGTGGACGACGGCTGGACGCAGGCCCGTCGGACCGCACTGCTCGCGCGTCTCGCAAGCTCCGACCGCAGCCTGTCGGTGAGCAGCGGCTGCGCGGCGAGCGGAGCCGCCCGGCACGCCGAGGACGTCGAGAGCCGCGCCGCGCTGGCCCTCGCGCGGCTGGAGGCGGGCCTCGCCGAGGCGTGCGAGGACTGCGGCGGCCCCATCGCACGCGAGCGGCTCGACCTCGTCCTGACCGCCACCCGGTGCATCGCGTGCGCGGGCCCGGGGACGGTCGACACCCGCTGGTGCCGGTGAGCGCCGTCGCTAGACGAAGGCGCCGGTGCCGGTCACCGCGCGGCCGACGATCAGCGTGTTGATCTCCCGGGTTCCCTCGTAGGAGTAGATCGCCTCGGCGTCGTTGAAGAATCGCGCCACGTCATTCTCCAGCAGGATCCCGTTGCCGCCGAGCACCTCGCGGGCCCAGGCGACGGACTCGCGCATCCGGCTGGTGCACCAGCCCTTGGCGAGCGCGGCCTGGGCGTCGGTGCAGGTGCCGGCCTCCTGCAGCTCCGCCAGCCGGACCACCATGCCGAGCGAGGCGGTGACGTTGCCGAGCATCTTCACCAGCAGGTCCTGCACCAGCTGGAAGCCGGCGATCGGCCGGCCGAACTGCTCACGCTCCATGGCGTAGCCGAG
>JBKJQM010000043.1:0-3946 GCA_046594005.1 Mycobacteriales bacterium | reverse complement strand
CGCCGTACCTGCTCACCCGGCTGCTCGAGGACCGGCTGGTGCAGAGCGCGCCGTCGCGGGTGGTCGCCGCCGCCTCGGAGGCCTACAAGTTCGGCTCGGTGGACCCCGAGGACTACGACAGCGAGAAGGCGTTCTCGCCGATGAAGGTCTACGGCAAAAGCAAGCTGTGCAACCTGCTGTTCGCGGCCGAGCTCCAGCGTCGGCTGGACGGTCGCGGTGTTGCCGTGAGCACGGTGCATCCGGGCTTCGTGTCCACCGGGCTGGGCCGCGACAACCGGGCCGCTGCTGTCGTGCTCAAGCTGATCAAGCCGCTCATCCGGACACCGGAGAAGGGCGCCCGCACCTCGATCGCGCTGGCCACCACCGACCTCGGGGCCGGCGGCGGCGCGCGCTTCTTCGTCGACGGCAAGCCCAAGGACCTGGCGGCCAAGGCCACCGACCCGGTCATGGCCGGCCGCCTCTGGGGGGACAGCGCCCGCCTCGTCGGCCTGGCGCCGTGACGCTCGAGCAGGAGGTCGAGCAGGCGTTCCACCGCTGCTGGACCACCGGCAGCGTCGACGAGGACTGGGAGCGCTGGCCCGAGCACCTCACCCCCGAGGTGCACTACGTCGAGCGCTTCTTCGGCACGATGCACGGCCGCGCCGCGGTGCGCGCCTGGATCACCGAGCTGATGGTCGTGCGTGCAGACGTGCACGCGGTCCTGGACTGGTACCTCGTGAAGGGCCGGCGCGTCGTCCTGTCGATGCAGAACCGCTACTACTCCCCCGACCCCGCCGGCGACCACATCGACTTCGCCGGGCTCACCGTCCTCGAGTACGCCGGCGACGGCCTGTTCGGCTACGAGGAGGACTACTGGGACCTCGCCGGCGCCAAGCGGGCCCACGAGGCGTTCCAGGCGGAGGTCGAGCGCTGCCGTGGGCGTGGGCTCGGGAGCGGCCGGCTCGAGGCGCTGGAGGCCCAACGCCGCGCCGAGACGCTCGCCGTCTTCACCCGCGGCGGCTGACCCTCCTACTGGGTCATGTCGGCGAGCGCCCGCATCAGCGCGGGGTCCTGCACGCCGCCCAGCAGCAGCGTCGTCACCGGGCTCTCGCGCCACAGCTGCAGGCGCTCCTCGATGCGGGCCAGCGGGCCGCACAGCGCGATCCCGTCGCACAGCTCGTCGGGGACCGCCTTGACCGCACCGTCGCGGTCGCCGGCCAGGAACAGGTCCTGCACCCGGTGCGCCTCCTCCTCGAAGCCGAAGCGCGACACGACGTCGAGGTGGAAGTTCTTGTCCTTGGCCCCCATGCCGCCGATGTAGAACGCCATCGTGAGCTTCACCCAGTCGATCGCCTTCTGGACGTCGTCGTCGACGACGACCGTGACGGGACAGGCGATCTCGAAGCCCGGCTTGGCGGTGGCCAGCGCGTCCGCGTAGACCGCGGGCGCGTTCTCCACGTGGAAGAAGATGGGCAGCCAGCCGTCGGCGATCTCGCAGGCCAGCGCGACGTTCTTGGGCCCCTCGGCGCCGAGGAACACCGGGATCTCCGCGCGGAGCGGGTGGCAGTTGGCCTTGAGCGGCTTGCCGAGGCCGGTGCCCCCCGGGTACGGCAGCGGGTAGTGCTCGCCGTCGCTGGTGACCGGTCCCTCGCGCCGCCAGATGTCGCGCAGGATGCCGACGTACTCCCGGGTCCGCGCGAGCGGCTTGGGGAACGGCACGCCGTACCAGCCCTCGACGACCTGCGGGCCGCTGACGCCCAGGCCGAGCTGCAGGCGCCCGCCGGAGAGCCGGTCCATCGTCAGGGCCGTCATGGCGGTGGCGGCAGGCGTACGGGCGGACAGCTGCACCAGTCCCGTCGACAGCTTGATGCGGCTCGTGTGCGAGCCGAGCCACGCCAGCGGAGTGAAGGCGTCGCTGCCGTACGACTCCGCCGTCCAGACGGAGTCGAAGCCGACGTCCTCGGCCGCCTGAGCCGCGGCGATCTGCTCGCCCGGCTGGGGTCCCTGACCGGTCCAGTAGCCGAGCATCAGACCGAGCTTCAGCGCGTCGCTCATCGGGCGTCGTCCCGCGGGAGCCCGAGGATGCGCTCGCCGACGACGTTCTTCAGGACCTCGCTGGTGCCGCCCGCGATCGTGAGGCAGCGGGTGTTGAGCATCGTGTGCGCGAGCTTGCCGGCGGCGCCGTCGGTGGAGACCCCCTGCTCCCCCAGCAGCTGGTAGCGCAGCTCTGCGGCGTCCTGCTGGTGGCGCATGCCGACCAGCTTGCGGACGCTGCTCGCCGGCCCGGGCTCCGCGCCGGACAGCTGGCGCAGCGTCGTGCGGAACGCCAGCAGCGCCTGCCCGTGCGCCTCGCACACCAGGTGGCCGACCCTGTCGCGCAGCAGCGGGTCGGAGGCGAAGCCGCCGAGGGCGTTGACGTCGGCAAGGACGTCCTCGACGCCGCGCCCGAACGGCGAGCCGCTGCTCATCGCCACGCGCTCGTTGGCCAGCGTCGTACGGGCGAGTGGCCAGCCGCGGCCGACCTCCCCGACCACGCAGTCGTCGGGCACGAACACGTCGTCGAGGAAGACCTCGTTGAAGGCCGCGTGCCCGGTCAGCTCGCGCAGCGGGCGCACGTCGACGCCCGGGGCCGTCATGTCGAGCAGCAGGTAGGTGATGCCCTGATGGCGGTCCGGTCCCCTGCCGGTGCCGCTGGTGCGGGCCAGCAGGATCGCCCAGTCGGCGACCTGCGCCATCGACGTCCAGACCTTCTGCCCGTTGACCTTCCAGCCGCCCTCGACCTTCTCGGCCTTGGTCTGCAGAGCGGCCAGGTCCGAGCCCGCACCGGGCTCGCTGAACATCTGGCACCAGACGATCTCGCCGTGCAGGGTCGGACGCACGAACCGCTCCTGCTGCTCGGGCGTGCCGTGCGCGACGATCGTCGGCGCTGCCCAGCCGCCGATGATGAGGTCGTGGCGGCGCACGCCGGCGGCCGCGAACTCCTCGTCGATGACCAGCTGGTCGACGGCACTGGCGTCCAGGCCCCACGGCGCCGGCCAGTGCGGGACGAGGTAGCCGGACTCGGCGAGCGTGACCCTGCGCTGCGTCTCGTCGAGGCCGTCGAGGGTGGCGAGGAACTCGCGCACCTGCTCGCGCACCGGCGCAGTGTCCGCGCCCAGCTCGAGCTGGAGCTGCCGACGGGCGCCGGCGAGCGCCAGGTCCGCCGCGTGGCCGCGCCAGTACGACGGGTCGCCGACCAGCGCCCGCAGTGACAGGGCCCGCTTCAGCACCACGTGCGCGTCGTGCTCCCACGTGTAGCCGATGCCGCCCAGCACCTGCAGGCAGTCCTTGGTGTTGTCGACGGCGGCCTGCACCGCCACGGCCACGGCGATGGCCATGGACAGGTCGGTCTCCGCCGACGCCGGCTCGTCGAGCGCCCGGGCCGCGTCCCACGCCGTCGCGCGCGCCTGCTCGGCCCGCACGAGCATCTCCGCGCACTTGTGCTTCACGCCCTGGAACGCACCGATCGGCTTGCCGAACTGCTCCCGCGTGACGGCGTACGACGACGCGGTGTCCAGGGCCCAGCCGGCCAGCCCGCTCGCGTCCGCGGCGACCACCGTGCCCGCGAGCAGCAGGACGCGCTCGCGGGTCAGACCCGGAAGCAGCCGCGAGGCGGGTACGGCGACCTCGGCGAGCGTCACCGTGGCCGGCCGGCGCGTGGCGTCCAGGCCTTCCAGCGCGGTGATCCCCACCTGCTCGGCCTCGACGACGAACCAGGTGCCGCCGGCGCCGAGGACGAGCAGATCCGCGAGCGCCGCGCCGACCACCCGCTCGACGGCGCCGCTCACGACGATCCCGTCGGCCGTGGGCGTCGCGAGCAGGGTGTCCGCCACGGCGACCGCCGCGGTCGTGGTCCCGTCGACGAGCCCGGGCAGCAGCTCCTTCGCCGCGGTCCCGCCGACCTGGGAGAGCACGAGGGAGGCGATCA
>JBKJQM010000017.1:0-2597 GCA_046594005.1 Mycobacteriales bacterium | reverse complement strand
CTCGCCTCCAACAAGGAGGCTGCCCGCGCCGGCCTTGTCGAGGTCGCGAAGACCGTCGACCTCGGCGACACGCAGCTGTGGACCCGGGTCAACTCGCTGGACTCGCCCTGGGTGCTGGACGACCTCACGACGCTGGTCACCGAGGTGGGCGACAAGCTCGACGTGATCATGGTCCCGAAGGTCGAGGGACCCGAGGACATCCACTACGTGGACCGACTGCTGGCCCAGCTCGAGGCCAAGGGCGGCGTCACGCGGCCGATCCAGGTGCACGCGATCCTCGAGACCGCGTCGGGCATGGCGAACGTCGAGGCCATCTGCATGGCCTCGCCGCGCATGCAGGGGATCTCGCTCGGGCCGGCCGACCTCGCCGCGGACCGCCGCATGAAGACCACCCGCGTGGGCGGCGGGCACCCCGGCTACCTGGTGCGCGCCGACCCGACGGGTCCCGATGCCATCGACGCCCCGCGGGCCGTCTTCCAGCAGGACCTGTGGCACTACACGGTGGCGCGCATGGTCGACGCCTGCGTGCAGGCCGGGATCTACGCCTACTACGGGCCGTTCGGCGACATCAAGGACGTCGTCGCGTGCGAGGACCAGTTCCGCAACGCCTACCTGCTCGGCTGCGTCGGCACCTGGACGCTGCACCCCGTGCAGGTCGAGATCGCCAAGCGCGTCTTCTCCCCCGAGGTCGCCGACGTCGAGTGGGCCAAGAAGGTCGTTGCGGAGATGCCCGAGGGCGGCGCCGGCGCGGTCATGATCGACGGCAAGATGCAGGACGACGCAACGTTCAAGCAGTGCCAGGTGGTGCTGAAGCTGGCGCAGGACCTCGCCGCCCGTGATCCCGAGCTGAAGGAGGCGTACGGCCTGTGAGCACTGCCCGCCGCGCACTTCCCCTGGGTTCCCGTACGCCCGAGGTGCCCCCGACGTGCGCGGACGCAGGGGACGTCGCATGACGGAGCTGAGCACCGTCCTGAGGTCCGTCCTCTACATGCCGTCCTCCAACGCCCGGGCGCTGGAGAAGGCCAAGACCCTGCCGGCCGACGCGATCATCTTCGACCTCGAGGACGCCGTCGCGCCCGACGCGAAGGAGACCGCGCGCGAGCAGGCCTGCGCCGCCGTGCGGTCCGGCGAGTACGGCCGGCGCACGCTCACCATCCGCTGCAACGGCCTCGACACGCCCTGGGGTCTCGCGGACCTCGAGGCCGCGGCCGCCGCGAAGCCGCACGCCGTCGTCGTCCCCAAGGTCAGCGGACGCGAGCACGTCGACCGCATCGCGGCGGCCGTCGGCCCGGACACCCGCATCTGGGCGATGGTCGAGACGCCGGCCGGCGTCTTCTCCGCGCGCGAGATCGCGGCCCACCCGCAGGTCGACGTCTTCGTCCTGGGCACCAACGACCTGGCCAAGGAGCTGCGCGCGCAGCTCGTACCCGGCCGCGCCCCGCTGCTGCCGCACCTGGCGACCGCACTGCTGGCCGCCCGCGAGGCCGGGATCCTCGTGCTGGACGGCGTCTACAACGACGTCAAGGACCTCGAGGGCTTCGAGGCCGAGTGCGTCCAGGGCGCGCAGATGGGCTTCGACGGCAAGACGCTGGTCCACCCGACGCAGGTCGAGGTGGCCAACCGCGTCTGGGCGCCGTCCGAGGACGAGGTCGAGCACGCCCGCCGCGTGATCGCCGCCTTCGAGGAGGCCGAGCGCGAGGGCAAGGGCGTCGTCACCGTCGACGGCCGCATGATCGAGAACCTGCACGTCGACAACGCCCGCCGGGCGCTCGCGACGGCGGAGGCCATCGCCGCGCTGGGCTGACCCTGGCGTCTGCCTCCCCCGGGCTGCCGACGTTCGGTCCGGCCTCTCGGCGGGAGCTCCCGCCGCTGCGCACGTAGCCTGGGAGCACCATGAGCACACCTACGCAGGACCAGCTGACGGCTGCCCTCTCCACCGTCATCGACCCCGAGATCCGTCGCCCCGTCACCGAGCTCGGCATGGTGAAGTCGGCCGAGGTCGACGCCGACGGCACGGCCCGGGTCGGCATCTTCCTGACGGTCTCGGGCTGCCCGATGAAGGACACGATCACCGAGCGGGTGACCACCGCGGTCGGCGCGCTTCCGGGCGTCTCCCGGGTCGAGGTCGAGCTCGACGTCATGAGCGCCGATCAGCGTCAGGCCCTCCAGACGCTGCTCCGGGGCGACAACCCGGTCCGCGACATCCCCTTCGCACAGCCGGGCTCGCTGACCAAGGTCTTCGCGGTCGCGTCAGGCAAGGGCGGCGTCGGCAAGTCCAGCGTCACGGTCAACCTGGCCGCCGCGATGGCGCAGAAGGGCCTGAACGTCGGCGTCCTGGACGCCGACATCTACGGCTTCTCGGTGCCGCGCATGCTCGGCGTGCAGCACCGCCCCACGCAGGTCGAGTCGATGATCATGCCGCCGTCCGCGCACGGCGTGAAGGTCATCTCGATCGGCATGTTCACCAAGGACAACACCCCGGTCGTGTGGCGCGGCCCGATGCTGCACCGCGCGCTGCAGCAGTTCCTCGCCGACGTCTACTGGGGCGACCTCGACGTGCTGCTCATGGACCTGCCGCCCGGCACCGGCGACGTCGC
>JBKJQM010000155.1:0-3137 GCA_046594005.1 Mycobacteriales bacterium | reverse complement strand
TGCGGCAGGTGGTCGGGCAGCGACTCGGCCTCGGTGCCGTCCTCGTCGGAGTAGCCGAAGACGCCGACCGCGTCGAGGCGCGCTCCGATGAGGAAGCGCTCGAGCTCGGCGACGTCGTCCTCGGTCTCGCCCGGGAAGCCGACGATGACGTTGCTGCGGACCGCCGCCGTGGGGTCGCCGGCGCGGATCTGGGCGAGCAGGTCGAGGAAGCGGTCGGTGTCGCCGAAACGGCGCATCCGGCGCAGGACCGCGGCCGAGGAGTGCTGGAAGCTCATGTCGAAGTACGGCGCGACGCCGGGCGTGCTCGTGAGCACCTCGACCAGACCCGGGCGCATCTCGGCGGGTTGCAGGTAGGACAGCCGCACCCGCTCGATGCCGTCGAGACCGGCGAGCTCGGGCAGGAGCGTCTCGAGCAGGCGCAGGTCACCGAGGTCCTTGCCGTACGACGTGGAGTTCTCGCTGACGAGGACCAGCTCGCGCACGCCGTGCTCGGCCAGCCAGCGGGCCTCGGCCAGGACGTCGGTGGGCCGCCGCGACACGAAAGCCCCGCGGAAGCTGGGGATCGCGCAGAACGAGCACCGGCGGTCGCAGCCGCTGGCCAGCTTGAGGGGCGCGACGGGGCTGTCGTCGAGGCGGCGGCGGACGACCTGCGGGCCGCCGGCGTGACCGGGCAGGCCGATGTCGATCACCCCCGGCTCGACGGCGCGGGCCCGCTCGACGGGGCTGATGGGCAGGAGCTTGCGGCGGTCGCCGGGGGTGTGACTGGCGACGGTCTCGCCGCGCAGCACCGCGGCCAGCGAGTCGGGCAGCGTGGCGTAGGCATCGAAGCCCAGGACCGCATCGGCCTCCGGCAGCTGGTCGGCGAGCTGCTCGCCGTACCGCTCGGCCAGGCACCCCACCGCGACGACCTTGGCGCCGGTGTCGGAGGCGGCGAGCAGCGTGTCGATCGAGTCCTTCTTGGCGCTCTCGACGAAGCCGCAGGTGTTGACCACGACCACGTCGGCGTCCTGCTCGACCAGCTCCCAGCCGGCGGCGTCCAGGCGGCCGGCGAGCTCCTCGGAGTCGACCTCGTTGCGCGCGCAGCCCAGCGTCACCATGGCAACGCGGCGAGGCGGGGAGGGGGCGGTCACCTCCCGAGTCTACGGGCGGGCCAGCCCCTGCGAACCGCACGCGAGGGTGGAGACGGCGCCCTCGGCACCGGCCGGCGCCGAGGCTCCGCCGCCGCAGGAGACCAGCAGGGCAGCGGCGTTGCCGAGTCGGACGCGCACGGACGCGGGGTCAACGAACCGCTGGGCCCAGCCGGCGTCGACGGTGCCCTCGAACACGGTGCTGCTCGGGGTGCGGACGCTGACCCACGAGCGGCCGGTGGCACGCAGCCCCAGGACGGCACCCGTCAGCCGAGGCTCCGGTGCGGGGGCTGCGCGGCGGACGACCGGCGGCGTGGTGGGGACGACGACGGTCCTGGCGTCGCGACTCTCGACCGGATCGTCGCCGAGGGTGCCGACGGCGAGCAGGCCCACGAGGACCGCCAGGACCACGAGCCCGGCCAGCAACCAGCGCGGACGGTTGCGCTCCGGCGGCGCGGCGACCGGGAGGTGCAGACCACCGGTCACCGCGCCGGGAGCCGACACGGGAGCTCCGTCGACCAGCGCCGGGGCGTGTACGTGCAGCTGGGCGTCGAGGGCCGCGACCAGCGGGGCCGGGTCGACGTGGAGGGTGTGCGCCAGCGCGCGCACGTGGCCACGGGCGTAGACGGCGCCACCGCTCGAGTCGAAGCGGTCGGCTTCCAGGTCGCGGACGACGGCGGGGCGTACGCAGGTGGATGTGCTCACCTGCTCGATGCTGCAACCGACCGCCTCGCGGGCGCGGTGCAGCTGCTGCCCGACGGTGTCGGCGGGGGCCGGCCGGAGGTCGCTGTCGGCCACGCTCGCCCCCTCGTCTCAGTGGTGCAGGGCCGAACAGTAGAGCGACAGGGTGCGCCCGGCGACGACCGGGACGTCACGATTGCGCACCGTCAGACCTCGACCGGGTCTCCTCCGCGGAGCACCACGAGCACGCCGTCGAGCTCCTCGGGCCGGATCAGGACGTCGCGGGCCTTGCTGCCCTCGGACGGCCCGACGATGCCGCGGCTCTCCATGAGGTCCATCAGCCGGCCGGCCTTGGCGAAGCCCACCCGCAGCTTGCGCTGGAGCATCGAGGTGGAGCCGAACTGCGTCGTCACGACCAGCTCGACCGCCTGGCAGAGGACGTCGAGGTCGTCGCCGATCTCCTCGTCGACCTCGCGCTCCTTGGCCGGCGCCACGACCACGTCCTCGCGGAACGCCGGCTGGCGCTGCTCCTTGCAGTGCGCGACGACGGCGGCGACCTCGGCGTCGGTGACCAGCGCGCCCTGGATGCGCATCGGCTTGGACGCGCCCATCGGCAGGAACAGGCTGTCTCCCTTGCCGATCAGCTTCTCCGCGCCGGGCTGGTCGAGGATGACCTTCGAGTCGGTGCCGCTGGAGGTGGCGAACGCGAGGCGGCTCGGCACGTTGGCCTTGATCAGACCCGTGACGACGTCGACGCTCGGGCGCTGCGTCGCGATGACCAGGTGGATGCCGGCGGCGCGGGCCAGCTGGGTGATGCGGACGATCGAGTCCTCGACGTCGCGCGGTGCCACCATCATCAGGTCGGCGAGCTCGTCGATGATCACCATGAGGTACGGGTACGGCGCGTAGACCCGCTCGCTGCCGGGCGGCGCCGTGAGCTCACCGGCGCGTACCGCCTTGTTGAAGTCGTCGACGTGCCGGAAGCCGCTGGCCGCGAGGTCGTCGTAGCGCATGTCCATCTCGCGCACGACCCACTGCAGCGCCTCGGCGGCCTTCTTCGGGTTCGTGATGATCGGCGTGATCAGGTGCGGGATCCCGTCGTACGCCGTCATCTCGACGCGCTTGGGGTCGATGAGCACCATGCGGACCTCGTCCGGCGTGGCCCGCGTGAGGATGCTGACCAGCAGCGAGTTGATGCAGACGGACTTGCCGGCGCCGGTCGCCCCCGCGATGAGGATGTGCGGCGTCTTGGCGATGTTCGCGCAGACGAAGCCGCCCTCGATGTCCTTGCCGAGGGCCACGAGCATCGGGTGGTGGTCGTTGGTCGCG
>JBKJQM010000098.1:0-16392 GCA_046594005.1 Mycobacteriales bacterium | reverse complement strand
CGAGGACGGGAAGACGTCGTTGGAGGACTGCGAGGCGTTCACGTGGTCGTTCGGGTGCACCGCGCTGCCGTGCTTGTCGGTGGCGAGTGTCGCGAGGACCTCGTTGGTGTTCATGTTCGACGACGTGCCGGACCCGGTCTGGAAGACGTCGACGGGGAAGTGCTCGTCCCACCGCCCGTCGGCGACCTCCGCTGCGGCGTCCTGGATGGCCTGCGCCATGCCGGCGTCCAGCACCCCCAGCGAGGCGTTCACCTTCGCGGCAGCGGCCTTGATGCGGGCGAGCGCCTCGATGTGCGCGCGCTCGAGGCGCTGGCCGCTCACCGGGAAGTTCTCGACGGCCCGCTGCGTCTGCGCGCGGTACTTCGCGTGGAGGGGGACCTGGACCTCGCCCATGCTGTCGTGCTCGGTGCGGAACGCCTGCTCAGTCATGCCGCCATCCTGCCGGACCGGTCGTAGGCAGGTGCAGGGGCCTCGGGCGTCGAACAGCACAGGGTGCTCCTGCCCCGGCTCGCCGTCCCCGTCCTGCTCCTCGCGACCGCGCTGCCCGCAGCGGCGGTCTCGGTCGTCCCGGACGCCGTGCCGGACCGGCTGCCCGTGCTGTCCGAGACGCTGCAGCGCGGCGGGCTCGTCACGACGCCGGCCGCGGACCGCGCGCCGAGCCGCAAGACCGTCGACGGCCGCATCGAGGACTGGACCGGCGCGCCGACGATGCTGGCCGGCACGAGCCGCTACGACCGCGGTGAGCTGGTCCACACCGACTACCTCTTCGACGACTTCGGGGCGGACGACGGGGACGACGTACGCCGCGCGCAGCTCGCCGAGCCGCTGTACGCCGCGGAGGAGCGGACCCGTCGCCTGTCCCAGCTGACGCAGGTGGCCGGTGACCAGCTCGACGCGCCGGCCCCGGCCGGGACGCCGGACCACTACGGCAACGGCGCCCGCGGGCAGGCGGACCTGCGCGAGCTCCGCTGGGCCGCGGACGCCGACCGCCTGCTCCTGCTGGCCCGGACGACGACGCTGACGGACCCGAAGGCCCTCGGCGTCCTCGTCCTGCTCGACCGGGACGGCAAGGACGCCGCGACCGCGAAGCCGGTCGGGTTCGGCACTGGCCTGTCGAGCGCCCGCTACGACACGGCGGTCCTGCTGAGCAGCACCGGCGCGCAGGCTCGCGACCTCCCGACCGGGAAGGCGGTGCGCCTGCCCGCGGACGTCGCCGTGCGCGCCACCGGATGGGACAACGCGCTCGAGGCGTCGCTGCCCGCAGACCTCGCACCGAAGCGGGTGGGCGTCGTGACCGGCACCCTCGCCCGCGGTGTGCTGACGCCGACGAACGTCGCCTACCGCGCGGCCGAGCCGGTGGCGGGCGTCTACAACGAGCAGGCGCAGGCGTTCGCGCTGCACGCCGGCGACGTCGACGCGTTCAGCTCACCGATCGACCTGGCGGGTCTGCGCCGCGGACGCACCGAGGCGTTCCGGCCCGGCCCGGGCTACCTGGAGCGACAGGTCGTCAGCCGGGCGGCGATGAGCAAGGAGCGCGGCGAGGACGGGATCTGGCAGCCGTACGGCCTGTACGTCCCGACGACCTACACGCCCGCCGCGAGGACTCCGCTGGTGATGTGGCTGCACTACCGCGGCGGCAAGGCGCACAGCGGTGCGGCCTGGACCCCGCGGCTGCTCACCGAGCTCGGCGAGGAGAAGGGCGCGATCGTCGCCACTCCGCGTGCCCGCGGCACGAGCACCTGGTACGTCACCGAGGCCCACCAGGACTTCTTCGAGGTCTTCGGTGACGTGCAGCGCCTGCTCACGGTCGACCCGGACCGGCGCTACCTCGCGGGCTACTCCATGGGCGGCTACGGGACCTACCTGTTCGGGCTGCTCTACCCGGACCTGTTCGCGGGCGGCTTCTCCACGAGCGGCGCGATGACCCAGGGCCTGTGGACCGGCCTGGACTGCGGCGACGACTGCTACCAGCAGGCGAACGGCGGCGACGCCGACCCGCAGAACACCTTCCGCGCGCTGGCCAACGCTCGCAACCTGCCGCTCGTGATCGACCACGGGACCGACGACGAGTTCGTCCCGATCAGCGGCGTCGAGCGGATCGGGGCGCGGCTCACCGAGCTCGGCTACCGGCACGAGCTGAGCCGCTTCGCCGGCTACGAGCACTACACGCAGGCCATCATGGACGAGTGGAGCGACGGCACCGACTACCTGTTCAGCCACCGCCGGGTGCGTGACCCGCGGACGGTGACGTACGAGGTGGTGCCGGCGCTCGTGCGCGCGGTCAACACGAGCACCGCCGACGGCGTCCGCTACGACTTCCACCCCGATGGCGCGTACTGGGTCGACGGGCTGGAGGTGCGCAGCGGCGCCGACGGCCGGGACGTCAACGCGTCCGGCCGGCTCGATGCAACCAGCAGCGCGATCGCCGAGCAGGAGCACCTCGCCCTCCCGCGCACCGGTGCGGCCAGTCCGGGATCGCAGTCGACGCCGTACGTCCGCACCGGGCTCGACTGGCTGGACACCGGCGCGGCGCCGATCGCGAACGCGTTCACCGCGACCCTGACCAACCTGCTGACCGCCACCCTCGACACCGACCGGATGCGGCTCGACGCCGGCAGGGCGATCAGCGGCAGCGTCACCAGCGACGGTCCTGCGGTGCTGGTGCTGTCCGGCGTCGAGCGGCCCGCGAAGGTCACTGTCGGCGGGAAGCCGGTCGCCGGTGCGTGGCGGGCCGGTCGGGTGCGCATCCCGCTGACCGCCGGGACGTCGGACGTGCGGATCACGCCTGCCGCGTGACCTCGTCCTGGGCGGCAGGACCGTCGTCGCCGTCGGGGACGGCCATCTCGTGCGCGCGGCGGGCCTCTGCCCGGCCAAAGGCGTGCGCGATCGGCACGTCCGTCGAGGAGTGCGCCAGGATGGACGCGAAGATCACCAGGGCGATGAGGTGGAACATCTCGTCGGCGCCCGGCACGTCGGCCTCCAGGATCAGCAGGCCGTAGACGACCGAGGCGAAGCCCTTCGGGCCGAACCAGGCCGCGACCGCCTGCTCCGCACGCGGCAGGCCGCTGCGCAGCAGGCTGACGACGATGGCCAGCGGACGCGCGAGCACGAGCGCCAGCAGGGCGAAGACGTAGCCGCTGACCGGGATGTCACCGAGGAACGCCGGGGAGATCAGCGCGCCGAAGACGAGGATCGCGGCGAGCTTGAGCAGCTCCGTGACGAGCTCCCCGAACTCCGCGAACGACTCCTCGACCTCAGGGGCGAGCGTCGCGACCGTGATCCCGGCGGTGAACGCGGCCAGGAAGAGGTTGGCGTGGGTCGCCTCCGCGATGCCCAGGACCATCAGCCCGATCGACAGCCCGCCGAGGGACGCGTACAGCGGGGTCGAGGAGGTGAAGCGGCTGCGGATCAGGAGCGCGGCCAGCGCCGGGACCACGATGCCGAGGGCCACGCCCAGGCCGAGCTCGCCGAGCAGCTCCCCGCCGGACAGGTCGTCCTCGGCCAGCACCGAGATGAGGACGAGGACGACGGGCAGGGCGAGGCCGTCGTTCAGGCCGCTCTCCACGTTGAGCAGCGAGCGCAGCCGACCGGGGACCTCGTCCCTGCCGACGATCGCCGACGCGAAGACCGGATCGGTGGGTGCGAGGACCGCCCCGACGAGCATGCTCTCGGTCCAGGGCAGTCCCGCCACCCAGTGCGCGAGCGCGGCGGTGACCGCGAAGGTCAGCGGCATGCCCAGCACGAGGGCCCGGCCCGGGAGCCGCCACGCCCGCCGCAGGTCGCTGAAGCCGACGCGCATCCCGTCGGTGTACAGGACGCTGAACAGCGCCAGCTCGGCCAGGCCGACGACCAGGTCGTCGTCGGGCCGCAGGTCCAGCACCCCGGTCACCCCGTCCCCCAGGAGGACGCCGGCCATCAGGAACAGCACCGCGGTCGACAGGATCGTCCGGTGCGCGATGCCGGACAGCAGGACGCCGGCGAACAGCACGACGGCGAACACGAGCAGCAGCTCCACGGCTCTCCAGGCAGGGGTCGGGTCGTACGGGTCTCAGCAGCGCAGCAGTTGTGGACAGCGCTGCGACATCATCCTGCGTGTCGGCCGGTCTCGCCGTCAGCGCAGCTCGCTGAACCGCTCGACCGCCTGCGGCGCCCCGGACGCGATCACCGTGTCGCCCAGTTCGAGAACGGTCTCGCCCGTGGCGTGCGTGAAGGACCCTCCCGGCTTACGCACGCCGACGATCGTGACCCCGTGGACCCGCCGGATCCCGGTTCCCGACAGCGGGATGCCGTACAGGGCCTGCGGCGGAGCGGTCTTGACCATCGCGAAGTCGGGCTCGAACTGGATGAAGTCGAGCATCCGACCCTTGACCAGGTGCGCCACCCGCCGGCCCATGTCGTGCTCGGGGAAGACGACGTGCTCGATGCCCAGCTGGCTCAGGATCCGGCCGTGGGCCTCGCTGATGGCCTTGGCCCAGATGTCGCGCACGCCCATGTTCTTGAGCAGCGACGCCGTCAGCAGGCTGGCCTCGATGTGCGAGCCGATCGCGACCACCGCCCGGTCGAACTCGTCCACCCCGAGCTGGCTCAGCGCGCTCTCGCTGGTGCTGTCGGCCCGGACGCAGTGCGTGAGCACCGCGCTCATCTCCTGCACGATGTCGGCGTCGGCGTCGATCCCGAGGACCTCGGTACCGGACTCCACGAGCTCGGTGGCAAGCGCCCGCCCGAAGCGGCCGAGGCCGATGACGACCACGCTGTCGATCTCGGCCAGGCGCCGGGCGGTCTGGTCCCTGCGGTGGAACAGGTCAGGCATCGGACTCCCTCTCGTGGTGCGGTGGCGGCGGCTCAGCCGATGATGGGGCGTTCGTGCGGCAGGTCGTACAGCCGCGGCCGGGTCCTCAGCGCGAGCGCCGCCGCAAGGGTGATCGGGCCGAGGCGTCCGAGGAACATCAGCGCGATCAGCACGAGGTGACCGGCCGTGCCCACCTGCTGGGTGATGCCGGTCGAGAGGCCGACCGTGCCGAAGGCCGACACGACCTCGAACAGCACCGCGTCCAGCTCGAAGGGGGTCAGGAGCAGCAGCGTCATGGTGCCCCCGACGACGACCGCGACGGCGAGCAGGGCCACCGACAGGGCCTGTCGCTGGACACCGCGCGGGATGCGGCGGGAGAACGCGACGACGCTCTCGTCGCCGCGTACCTCGGTGAGGATGACGAACAGCAGCACCGCGAAGGTCGTTACCTTGATGCCGCCGGCGGTGCCTGCGCTGCCGCCCCCGATGAACATCAGCACGTCGGTCCCGAGGAGCGTCTCGGAGTTCAGGGCGGAGGTGTCGACGCTGTTGAAACCGGCTGTGCGCGGCTGGACCCCCTGGAAGATCGCGACCACCGCCTTGCCGGTCGGGCTCAGCGGTCCGAGGGTCTGCGGGTTCGACCATTCCAGGACCAGGAACATGGCCGTGCCGACGACCAGCAGGACAGCGGTCATCGACAGGACGATCTTCGTGTGGAGCGTCCACCGGCGCGGCCTGCGCCACGCCCGCCGGAGCTCGAACAGGACCGGGAAGCCCAGCCCGCCGGCGATGACCAGCACGCAGAGCACCGCGCTGACGACCGGGTCGGTGGCGAAGCCGATCATGTTGTCGCTGAACAGCGCGAACCCGGCGTTGTTGAAGGCGGAGACGGCGTGGAAGCCCCCGAGCCACAGGGCCCGTCCGGCCGGCTCGTCGTACGCCGTGGCGAAGCGGGCGGCGAGCACCAGCGTCGCCGCGGCCTCGAACAGCAGGCTGGTGCGGGCGACCCCGACCAGGACGTGCCGTACGTCGGACAGCCCGAGGCTCTTGACCTCGGCGGCCGCGTTGAGCCGGTTCCGCAGCCCGGCCCGGCGCGACACCAGCAGCCCCAGCAGCGTGGCGAGCGCCATGATCCCGAAGCCGCCCACCTGGATCAGTACGAGGATGACGGCTTGGCCGAAGCCCGACCAGTAGACCGGCGTGTCCACCGTCGAGAGCCCGGTGACGCAGATCGCCGACGTCGCGACGAACAGCGCGTCGACGACGCTCGCCCCGGCCGACGCCGCTCGCGACACGGGCAGCAGGAGCAGCAGCGTCCCCACGGCCACCGCTGCGGCGAAGCCGGCGACGACGACCTGCGCCGGGTGCTGGAGCCGTGGCACGGCATGGCGCAGCCGGGTCGCCAGGGTCTGCCGGCGCACCGGCACCGCAGCCGTCATCGGTCAGGACCCCCGCTCGCCCGGCGTCAGAGGTCGATGTCGACGACGACCGGCGCGTGGTCCGACGGGCCCTTGCCCTTCCGGGCCTCGCGGTCGACGTACGCGTCGGTGACCGGCACGGACCGGGTCGCGAAGACGTAGTCGATCCGCATGCCGAGGTTCTTGTGCATCATCCCGGCGCGGTAGTCCCAGTAGGTGAAGGGGATGTCGCCCTTGCCGGGCCGCGCCTCGACGTCGACCATCCCCCAGTCGAGCAGCTCCTGCAGCGCCGCCCGCTCGGCCGGCGTGACGTGGGTGGAGCCGTCGAACGTGGCGATGTCCCAGACGTCGGAGTCGTGCATCGCGACGTTCATGTCGCCCATGACGACCAGCGGCTGGGCGGGGTCGAAGCCGTCGAGGCGGGCGCGCAGCGACCGGAACCAGTCGAGCTTGTACGTGAAGTGCGGGTCGTCCAGGGAGCGGCCGTTCGGCACGTACACCGACGTGACGTGCAGCGGCCCGCACTGGGCCGACGCGAGCCGCGGCTCAGGGTGGCCGTCCAGCTCGAGCGAGACGTCCGAGAGCCCGATGCGCGACAGGACGGCGACGCCGTTCCACCGGCCGTCACCGGCGTGCGCGACCTCGTACCCCAGCGACGCCACGTCGGCGACAGGGAAGGTCGCCGTCTTGGTCTCCTGGAGCGCGACGACGTCGGGCGCGGTCTCCTCGAGCCAGGGGAGCAGCCGGGGCAGCCGGGCGCCGATCGAGTTGACGTTCCAGGTGGCGATGCGCACCCGATCGAGGCTACGGGGGGAAGGTGCCCTCGCCGCCGACGCCCGGGGACCTGCCGCCGCCGACGCCGAGGTTCGGCGGCCACTGGGCGGTGGCCACCTGGCCGACGGTCAGCGTCACGGCCGACCCGCTGCGGTTTCCCGCACCGTCGACCAACCCGCCTGCGGGAACGGTCACCTTCTCGCCGCTGCGCACGGAGCCGGCCGGCGCGACCCACCCGCCGCGCGCCGCGTCGTACCGCGCGGTCACCGTCCGGCCGCCCACGACGAACCGCAGCGCGCCGCCGGCCGGTGACATCGGGCGCCATGCCACCGAGCGCGTCGTGTCGGGCGTCGGGTTCTGCGCGGTGAAGACGAGGGAGGAACCCAGGACGCGGGCGCCGAGCACGCGCAGACCGCTGGATGGCAGCACCGAGAACGTCCGCGTCGTCAAGCTGTAGCTGCCCGACAGGATGCGCAGCCGGTGCGTGCCGACAGGAGCGTCGGCCGGGACGTCGTAGCGGGCGGTGTAGGTGCCGTCCGCCTCGTCCCACACGAAGTGGACGCCGAGGTCGTTCTCGACCGGCGTCCACGCCGAGCCGACCCGTCGCTCGAGCACCAGGAACGGCGTGTCCACGGGGCGGTCGTCGCCGGCGGAGGACCCGGTCCACGCGACGTCGACCAGCCCGTGCCGCTGCACCGTGGCAGCCGGCTGAGTGACGACCGCGCCCGGAGTGCCGCCGTTGCCGGTGTCCCGGGTCCCCTTGGCCGTGCCGCCGAGTGTGGCGGGCTCGTACGGGACCGGTGCAGGCTTGCCGTCGCGCAGGGACGCGGCCAGCTCGACGAGCACGTTGCGCATGAGCAGCGAGGTCCACTTCCCGTAGACGGTGTGGCCGCCCTCGTAGTGCTGCTGGTCGTACTCCTCCGGGGTCGTGAGGTAGCCGAGGTAGCCGTTCGCCAGGCCGACGACGAACGCCTCGTGCACGCCCTTCGGCAGGACGGGCGCCACGGCTCGGACGAGGCGGCGGGCCATCTCGACGCTCGCCTCGCCCGGGGTGTTCAGCATCAGGCGGTCGCCGAGGCGCAGCACCTGGACCTCGGGCACCAGGTCGTGGACTGCCAGCGGCCGGCTCGGGACGGCGGGGATCTTGCGCCCCTGCACCGGGTCGGCGAGGGCGGTCGGACGACGGCGGCCTTCCGTGGCGAGCGGCTCGTGGAAGATCGACGCGCCGTCCTCGGAGCCGCCGAGGAAGGGCAGGCCGAAGATCGGCTCGGAGGAGACCGACTCCCCGGGCTCGACCTCCTGGCCGCAGTAGCACTCCTTGGTCCACCGCACGTCGACCGGCATCCCGGCGTCGAGGTGCGAGCCGGCCGAGCGCCAGGCACCGAAGGCCCCGGCGGCCAGGCGCTGGCCGTGCTTGTCCATGATCGTCTGCGGGTTCCAGGCGTCGAAGCGCGGCATCAGGTCGCCGGACGCGCCGTTCGCGTACAGCCCGACGAAGCCCGGCGCCGCGATGCGCTCGGTGAGGTGCTGGAGCGTCGGTCCGGCGATCTCGCTGTCCCACAGGGTGTTGTACGGCGTCGACGCGGTGAGGTGCACCGGGAACTCGAGCCACGCCGCGAGCGGCCGGCCGTCGGTGCGGTCCACGCGCAGGACGCGCAGCACGTCGTCGACGGTGTGCTCCTCGCCCTCCGGGTCGTCGGTCGCCGCGCCCTGGCCGTAGGTCAGGTCCTGCCCGTGGTTGGCCAGGTGCGCCTCGATCGACCGGTTGCGCGCGACCCCACGGACCACCGTGCTGCCCCATGCGGCCTTCGCGGGCACCCGCGCCTTGTCGGCCCGGCGGATGGCCTGCGCGAGCTGCTCGACCTGCCAGTCGGCCAGCGACTCCGGACCGCTGTGCGTGTGGGTGCCGGTGTAGAGGACGGTCGCGTGCGTGTAGCCGAGGTCCGCGACGCGCGCGATCACCTTGTCCTTGTCGAGCGGGAACCCGAGGTCGGTGGCGAGCAGGGCGACCTTGGTGTCCCCGTCCTGCAGCACGAGCGCCCGCCCGGTGAGGCGCGTATGCACGCCGTCGACGCTCATGTCAGGGCGCACGTAGCCCAGCGTCGTGCCGCCGAGCTTCGGTGTGATGTCGACGGTGGCTGCGCCGGCGCGCAGCTCGCCGGCGGGTGGGCCGGAGGATGCGGCGGCCAGCGGGACCGACAGGCCACCTGCCATCAGCAGGGCGGCGGTCATCAGGGCACGGCGCACGGGTGGGCTCCAGGGGCAGGTCGGGGGCTGCGGGTGGAGTTCGCCCTCGGCGGGCCGATTCCTGCTCCGTGCGCTCGCGCCGCCGCACGGCTGGGCGGTGCTGCGTTAGCGGGAGTGCCGCTCGAAGTCGATGGAGGCGTACGCCCGCAGCTTGGTCAGCCGGTGCTCGGAGCTGACGCGCCGGATGGTCCCGGACTTGCTGCGCATGACCAGCGACTCGGTGGTCGCACCGCCACCGCGGTAGCGCACGCCCCGCACGAGCTCGCCGTCGGTGATGCCGGTCGCGACGAAGAAGACGTTGTCGCTGCGCACCAGGTCGTCGGTGCCGAGCACGGCGTCCAGGTCGAGCCCGGCGGCCGCGGCGTTGGTGAACTCGCTCTTCTTCTGCGGCCAGAGCTTGCCCTGGATCGTGCCGCCGAGGCACTTCACGGCGCAGGCGGTGATGATCCCCTCGGGGGTGCCGCCGATCCCGAGCAGCAGGTCGACGCCGGTGCCCGATGAGCAGGCCATGACCGCGCCGGCGACGTCGCCGTCGGAGATGAACTTGATGCGGGCACCGGCCTCGCGCACCTCGTTCACGAGGTCCTCGTGGCGAGGGCGGTCGAGGATGCAGACAGTGACGTCCTCGACGGAGCCGCCCTTGGCCTTGGCGACCGCCTGCACGTTGAACGCGACCGGGGCGGTGATGTCGACGACGTCGGCGGCCTCCGCGCCGGTCACCAGCTTCTCCATGTAGAAGACCGAGCTGGGGTCGTACATCGTGCCGCGCTCGGCGACCGCCATGACCGCGATGGCGTTCGGCATGCCCTTGGCCATCAGCGTCGTGCCGTCGATCGGGTCGACGGCGACGTCGCACTCGGGGCCTTCCCCGCAGCCGACCTCCTCGCCGTTGAACAGCATGGGCGCCTCGTCCTTCTCGCCCACGCCGATCACGACCACGCCGCGCACCGAGACGGTGCCGATGAGGTGGCGCATCGCGCCCCCCGCCGCACCGTCGCCGCCGTTCTTGTCGCCGCGGCCGACCCAGCGACCGGCGGCCATGGCGGCGGCCTCGGTCACCCGGACCAGCTCCATCGCGAGGTTGCGGTCGGGGGTCTCGGCGGTCGACGCGCTGCTGTCCGTGGCGCTGCTCATGGGGCGCACCCTAACGGGAGGCCGAGGACCGCTCGCCGATGGCAGAGTGTGCCCGTGCCGAGACGCGACTACGACCCCGCCGACCTCGGCCCGACGATCTACCCGCTGCTGAACAGCGTCGTCGTGCCCCGGCCGATCGCCTGGGTGAGCACCCGGAGCGCGGCCGGCGTGGACAACCTGGCCCCTCACTCGTTCTTCACGATCTCCTCGGTGCAGCCCCCCGTCGTGCAGTTCACCTCCGTCGGCGAGAAGGACTCGCTGCGCAACGCCGTGGAGACGGGCGAGTTCGTCGTCTGCCTGTGCCCCGAGGACCTCGTCGAGCAGGTCAACCTGACCGGCACCGACTACCCGGCGGACACCAGCGAGTTCGACGCCGTCGGCCTCACCCGCGAGCCCAGCACCAAGGTCACGCCGGCACGCGTCGCGGAGTCGCCCGTCGCGCTCGAGTGCCGCGTCGTCGGCACGCAGTCCTTCGGGGGCGGCTCCACCGTCGTCTTCGGCGAGGTGGTGTGGGTGGCCGTGGACGAGCGGGTCCTGCGCGACGAGCGTCCCGAGATCACGCTGCTCAAGCCGCTCGCCCGGCTCGGCGCCAACGAGTGGAGCACCATCGGCGAGATCAGCAGCCGGCGGCGCATCCCCTTCGCCGAGGTCGTGGGCGGCGCGTGACGACCGACATGCCCGCGGTGTCGCTGCTCAGCGGCCGCGCCGCCACCACGCGCGGCTCGCTGCTGGGCTCGGCGCGGGAGGTGTTCACCGCCTCGGGCTTCGCCGAGGCCTCGATCGCCGAGGTAGTCGCCGGAGCAGGGGCCAGCGTCGGCAGCCTCTACCACCACTTCGGCGGCAAGGCCGAGCTCTACCTCGCGCTGTTCGAGGACTACCAGCAGCGCCAGGAGGCGCGTGCCGCTGCCGCCGTACGCGCCTCCCGTGCCCGCGGCGAGAGCGACCCGATCGCGCTGTTCGTCGAGGGCAGCCGCGCCTACCTCGACGGGTGCTGGGTCGAGCGGGACCTCGCCCGGCTGTTCCTCGCGGGTGGCGGTCCGCCCGGCTTCGAGCTGGTGGCGCGCCGGCGCTACCGCGAGTGGACCGCCCGCAACGCGACGCTGCTCAGTAACGGCCCCGACGACGTGGCCGAGCCGTGGGGTGACGCGCTCGTCCTCGTGCTGACCACGGTCATCAGCGAGGCCGGCCACGAGGTGGCGGTCTGCGAGGACGAGACCGCCGCAGGACGGCTGGCCGGGGACGTGCTCAAGCTGATCGGCCGCATCGGAGGAGGACCCCCGTGAGCCTGTTCGACGACGAGGCGGCCAAGCCGGTCCGGGCCGGAGCGGACTGGGAGAACCACCGCAAGCACCGCGCGCCGGAGTCCGGGCCGGCGCAGGACGAGGTCGGCGTGCTCGCGCTGTCCTCCTTCCTGCTCGCCCGCACCGAGGAGGTCGTGGTCGCGGTACGCGGCATCACCGCCTACTCCGACGGCCTGCAGATCTCGCTCGTGGTGCTGTTCGCCGACGAGCAGAAGGCCGAGGACCTGTCCTGGTCGATGCGCGACTTCTCACGCAGCCCCGGCCGCTTCCGGTTCGGCGCCGTGTTCTCGGACGGCCGGTCCGCGACCAGCGGCACCCGCGACGCGCCGCAGGTCGCGTCGCCCAGCGAGCCCTCGCTCGTCCTGCGCCAGACCGTCCCGGCCGACCTGGTCTGGGACGGCACCTACTGGCTGCACCCGCTGCCGCCCCCCGGGCCCCTGGTGCTCGGCTGCCGCTGGCCGGACCGGGCCATCCCGGAGACGCTCGTCGAGATCGACCCCGCCCCGCTGCTGGACGCCGCGGCGACGTGCGGTCCGGTCTGGGGACCGCTCGGTGCATGAGGACCTGCTGGGGCGCCGCGGCGACTATCCGGTGCTCGCGACGAAGACCTACCTGGCCAGCCACACCCTGGGCGCCATGCACCGCCGCACCCCGGAGCGCCTCGCGGAGTACGCCGCGCTGTGGGCCGAGCGCGGGGTCGTGTCCTGGGAGACCTGGGCGCCGGAGGTCGAGCGGGTCGCCGACCTCGTCGGCTCGCTCGTCGGCGCGCCGCCCGGGACCACCGTGATGCGCCAGAACGTCGCCGACCTGCTCGGTGATCTGATCGTCAGCCTGGACTGGAGCGCGCCGCGCAACCGCGTCGTGACCAGCGCTCTCGAGTGGCCCGGCAGCCTGCACACCTGGTCGCAGATCGGCCGGCTCGGCGGCGAGGCGGTCGTCGTGCCGGGGGAGCCGGACGGCATCAGCTTCGACGTCCAGCAGATGGTCGACGCCATCGACGAGCGGACGCTGCTGGTCGAGTGCAGCCACGTGCTGTTCCGGACCTCCACCGTCGTCGATCTCGTCCCGATCATCGAGAAGGCCCACGCCGTCGGCGCTCTCGTGGTCGTGGACGGCTACCAGGCCGTAGGCACGCTGCCCGTCGACGTCGTCGCCCTCGGCGCGGACGTCTACCTCGGCGGATCGGTCAAGTACCTCTGCGGTGGGCCCGGCAACGGCTGGATGCACGTGAACGCCGAGGTGGTGGAGCGACTTCAGCCGGTCAGCGCCGGGTGGTTCGGGCAGCTGGCGCCGTTCGCGTTCGACCCCGAGATCGCCTACGCCCCAGGCATCCGCCGGTTCGCCGGCGGCACGCCCGGGGTGCCGGCCGCGTACGCCGCGGAGCCCGCCTACGCCGCCCTCGCCGAGATCGGCATGCAGCGCGTCCGGGAGCGCTCGCAGTCCATGACCCAGCCGCTGCTCGAGGCCGCTCTGGAGCGCGGGTGGACCGTGCGGTCCCCGCACGACCCGGAGCGCCGCGGCGGCCACGTCACGATCGACCCCGGTGAGGCCGGCCGGGTGCACGACGCGCTGATCGCCCGCGGCACCGTGATGGACCACCGTCCCGGCGTCGGCATCCGCGTCTCCCCGCACTTCTACAACACCCTCGACGAGGCCCTCGGCGTCCTCGACTCGATGGCCGAGGTGCTGGCGGGTCGCTGACCCCCGACACTGGAGGCGTGAGCGACGTAGTGGAGACCAAGAGCAAGCGCGGCCGGGAGACCTCCGGCGACATGGTGCGCTCGCTCGGCCTGGTCCTGCTCGCGGTCCTCGCCATCTGGTACCTCGCCCGGCCGCCGTCGAGCGACGTCAAGGCGATCCGGGTCATCGACCCGACCGCGGACATCTCCGCCTTCTCCGCCGACGTGCCCGGTGCGGCCGTGCCCGGGACGCTGCCCGCCCGGTGGCGCGCGACGTCGTCCAAGGTAGGGCGGTCGCCGGACTCGCTGCGCATCGGCTACGTCACGCCCAGCGGGGAGTACGCCGAGTACGACGCGAGCACCGCTGCCCGGGAGGCGTACGTCCGCGACGCCGTCGGGGACGAGGCCACGGCGCTCGACCCGGTGCAGGTCGCCGGGGGCACCTGGGAGCAGTACCGGGAGGACGACGGGTCGCTGTCGCTCGTGCGGTCGTACGGCGCGGTCACTGTCGTCATCGGGAGCCTGCGCGCCACCGCCTCCCTGGACGAGCTGCGGACGCTCGCCGAGTCGCTGACGACCGGCTAGTCGGTCTTCGCGACGGCGGCGTCCAGGCGCTTCTGCGCCCCGTCGAGCCAGGCCTGGCAGACCTTCGCCAGCTCCTCGCCGCGCTCCCACAGGGCCAGCGACTGCTCGAGCGTCGCGCCGCCCTGCTCGAGCTGCCGCACCACGTCGGCCAGCTCGTCACGGGCGGCCTCGTACGACGGGGGAGCAGACTTGGTCATGTGCCGAAACTACGTCGTGCCGGCGTCCAGGACGCTGCTGACCTGACCCGCCTGCGCGCGCGGATGATCGCCGCGATGGGCAACGACCCGACCGTGCCGGGGTGGGCGCAGGCCTGCGAGGCGGCGTTCGCCCGGCGTCTCGCGCAGCCGGACCGCTTCGCCGCCTGGGTCGTCGACGTCGACGGCCGCCCGGTCAGCGGCGGCGTCGGCTGGCTCGAGGAGCACCTGCCCTCGCCGGGAGCCTTCGACGGCCGCCGCGGGCACATCGCGTCGATGAGCACCGAGCCGGAGCACCAGCGGAAAGGACTGGGACGCCAGGTGCTCGGGGCGTTGATGGAGTGGTTCGTCGAGCGAGAGGTCCCGCGCGTCGACCTGCGTGCCACGACGGACGGTCGGGCGCTGTACGAGAGCTTCGGCTTCCGCGAGCTCGGCGGCGCGACGATGGCCTGGACGGCGGACCCGCACGACGTGCCGGGGCTCGGCTTCAGTCGGCCGTGACCAGCCCTCAGTCGGCCGTGACCAGCAACGTGCCCTTCGCCAGGCGCACCTGCAGGTCGGTGCCCGGCGCGACGGCGTCGGCGTCGCGGACCACCGCCCCGTCCTCGTCCTGCACGACGGCGTAGCCGCGGTCCAGCGTCGCCTGCGGGGACAGGGCGACCACCCGCGCGAGCACGTGGGTCAGGTCGTTCGACGCCGCCTCGAGCCGCGAGCCGGTGCAGCGGCGGGCCCGGTCGCGCAGGGCGTCCACGTCGGTGCGGCGGCCCTCGACCAGCACCTCGGGGGCGGCCAGGACCGGCCGGCTGCGCATCGCGTCGAACCTCGCCCGCTCGCGCTCGACCGTCCCCCAGGCGACACGGCGGCAGCGGTCTCGGGCCTGACGCACCCGCTGGCCCTCCTCGGCGACGTCCGGCACCACGCGCTTGCCGGCGTCGGTCGGGGTGGAGCAGCGCACGTCGGCGACCAGGTCGAGCAGCGGGCTGTCCGGCTCGTGGCCGATGGCGCTGACGACCGGGGTGCGGCAGGCGACGACCGCCCGGCACATCGTCTCGTCGCTGAACGGCAGCAGGTCCTCGACGCTGCCGCCGCCGCGGGCGATGACGATGACGTCCACGTCCGGCAGGCGGTCGAGCTCCTGCAGGGCCGTGACCACCTGCTCCACGGCGAGCGGGCCCTGCACGGCGACCTCACGGACCTCCACGTCCACCGCCGGCCAGCGTCGGCGGGCGTTCTCGAGGACGTCCCGCTCGGCCGCGCTCGCCCGCCCCGTGATCAGGCCGACACGCCGGGGCAGGAACGGCAGCGGCTTCTTGCGCTCGGCCGCGAACAGGCCCTCCGCCGCCATCAGCGCCTTGAGCCGCTCCAGCCGGGCCAGCAGCTCGCCGACCCCGACCGGACGGATCTCGATGGCCTTGAGCGACAGGGTGCCGCGGCCGGCGTAGAAGTCCGGCTTGCCGTGCACGACCACCCGGTCGCCCTCGGACAGCTCCGGGACGACGGCGTCGCAGACCTGGCGGGCGCAGGTGACGTTGAGGCTCATGTCCGCGACCGGGTCGCGCAGGACCAGGTAGGCAGTGCCGGACCGCCGGGTGACCTGGGTGACCTGGCCCTCGACCCACACCCGACCCAGCCGGCCGACCCACTCGGAGATCGACCGGGAGACGGTGCGCACGGGCAGCGGCTGCTCCGCGCTGCTGGCCATGCCCACGCGGCGAGACTAGGGGGCGCCGGACGCCAGAGGCCGCCCCCCGGGTGGGGGACGGCCTCCGGGTTCCGGCCGGCTAGTGCGGCTGTGCCGGGTTGGTCGGGTCGCCGCTCGCCGGCGGGTTCTGGACGGGAGCGCCGGTGGCCGGGCTGACCGAGGAGCCGCCGGCCGCCGGCCGGGCCTTCCCGGCATCGGGCGCGCTCGGTGCGCCACCGGAGAGCGGCGCCGTCGGATCCGCTGCCAGCCGGGCGATGCGGTTGTCGAGCATCGTCACGATCGGCAGCCGGGCGGCGTGCGCCTTCTCGTAGTCGCGGATCTGGACCAGCTGCGGCAGGTCGAGGCTGCGCATGCGCCCACGCAGCGAACCCAGCGTCATGTGGTCGTAGTCCGCCAGCGGCAGGTCGTCGTGCGCGAGCACCGTGCCGCCCACGGTGGCTGACACCCGCTCCACGGCCTCGACGACATCGGGACTGGCGGCGGTGTCGATGCGGGAGGTGTCGGGCTCGCTGGCCTTGGGGGTGGGCGCGCCCTTCCTGGCCTGCTCGGGGGTGGTGGCGGGCTCGACC
>JBKJQM010000019.1:0-4171 GCA_046594005.1 Mycobacteriales bacterium | reverse complement strand
TCAAGGAGGTGGCGCTCGGCCTGAGCGCTGCCTCGATCGTGGTCGGAGGGGGTGCGGGCGCGGCCTCGCTCGCCCTCGACAACCCGCTGCCGGCGACGACCTCCGGCATCTCCGCCGTGGCCTCGGGAGCGCAGGCGGATGCGGACCACCTGAGGGCGGCCATGAGGACGACCGGCGGCAGCGCCGCCGACCTCGCGACGTCGACGGCCCTGCGCACGGGCGGAACGGCCGTCACCGCAGCCAGTCCCGTCCGCGACGCGGCCGGCGGGCTCGTCGACCGAGCGCAGGCCGTCGCGCACGACCTGCTCGCGGACCCGGTCGGAGCGAGCGACGCGGTCGTCGACGCCGCCGTGCGGACGTCGCGGAACGTCCGGGACAACGCCGTGCACGCGAGCGGCGTCGTCGTCGACCGGACGGCGGACCGGGCCGGGCAGGCTGCCGGCGCCACCAGTGACGCGGCACGCAGGACAGCCCAGCGGGCCGCCGCCGCCGGCGGCACGATGCGGGGCAGCACGATGACGCGGGCATCGTCGGCCACCGCGGCGGCCATGCAGACGGCCGCGCCGCAGGCCGACGTGCAGACCGGCTCGCAGACCTCCGCGACGGCCGGTGCCGCCGGTCACGACGTGACGGTCGAGGTCGGCTAGCAGGTAGTCGTACGCCGGCGGCTGGGCAGATCGGTCGTCCTGCGGCACCTCGCAGGCGACGCCGTCGCGCTCGCCTCGGCCGTCGTCACGCCGTCTCCTCGTCCACGTCGGGCATCCCGGCACGACGCCGCAGGGCCGCGGTCTGCAGGAGGGCGATGCCACTCGCGTCCACGCGGAGCAGGCCCCGGTCCGCGAAGCGCCGGAGGACCTGGTTGAGGCTCTGCCGGCTCCCGCCGGCGAGCTCGGCCAGCCGGCCCTGGTTCAGCCTGATCAGGGGCGGCGCCGGGAGCCCGTCTCCCAGGGCGAGCAGCGTCTTGGCGACCCGCCCGGGGAAGTCCAGCAGCACGGCGTCCGCCGCCTGCTCGGACAGCCGGCGGACCAGTGCCCCGAGCGCCCGCAGCAGCGCGTCCAGGAACGCCGGGTCGGTGGCGACGAGAGCGAGCAGGTCGCTGCGCCGGAGCTCGAGGCCCTCGCACGGCCGGACCGCCTCCACGGTCGCGCTCCTCGGCGCGCCGTCGAACAGGGTCACCTCGCCCAGCGTGGTGGGTGCCTGCAGGTGGACCAGGGCGGCACGGGCGCCGCCGCGCGTCTCCCGGTAGACGGTCACCGCGCCGCTGAGCAGGACGATCAGCGAGTCCCCGGGGGCCCCTTGCTCCACCAGCAGGTCCCCGGGCTGCCACCTGCAGGGCCGCACCGAGGACGCCAGGTGCTCCAGGACCTCCGGCGCCAGCCCGCGCAGGAGCTCGACCTGTGCGAGCCCTGTCCGTACGTCCTCGTCCGCCTGCACGGCGCCCCCCGGCGTCGACGTGCCTGCTGGGGAGGCACGTGCAGGGACATAGTGCGCAATTGCTGGCAACTTGCCAACAGAGGTTGCCGGGCCAGGTGTCCACAATGCGACAGCCGAACGGGCTGACGGACGGTCCCCGCCGGTGGAGGCTGCACGTAACGGGCGAAAGCAGGAGCTCTCGACCGGAAGCGTCGCCTGGGGGGGGTACGCCGGTGATACCGGTGCAGATCGCACGTCTTGTGGCCGTCACGGCCCTGCTCTGCTCCGGCACGGTGGCGCTCGCGCCGTCGACGTCCGCCGCGCCGGCGGGCGGCTGCGTGCTGCAGCCGGCGCTGCGCGACGTCACGATCAACCAGGGACTCGGCTCCTACTCGCCGCTCGTGCGCGGCAAGGACGCGCTGGTGCGGCTGTACCTGTCGCTGCCGTCGTGCACGAGCACCGGGTCCGCCCAGTCCAGCATCATCCAGATCACGGGTGCGACCCTCTCGGTCTCCAGCGGCGGCACGGTGGGCTCCCCGACGCCCAGGCTGGTCGAGCCCGCTCCGGCCCTGGTGTCGTACGCGACGGGGGCGGCCCTCGACTCTCCGGGCAACCCGGTCTTCCAGGTGCCCGGCGCGATGCTCGCCCCGTCGTCGTCGGCGTCGGCCTACACGGCGTCGTTCACCGCGACCGTCTCGTGGAGCGCCAGGACGAGCGCCACCGCGGTCCCGACCACGGGCACCACGACCTACAAGACGAAGCCGGACGGCTCGGCCTTCGCGGCGACGGTGGACAGGCGGACGAACGCGCTGCGGCTGCTGCTCGTGCCGATGGGGGACGCGCGTCAGACGTACGCCACCCAGTTCTCCACCGCGGCGCAGCAGACGACGGTGAACGCCCTGTCGACCCTGTCGCGGATCTTCCCGGTGCCGAGCGGGCTCGGCTCGCTGTCCGGGACCACGGGCGGTGTCCGCTACGCGATCGACCCGACGCTGCTGGACATCGGTGACCTGCTGGTCACCGACCCGGCGAACCCTGCGGTGGGCAAGTTCTGCGGCGGTGGCAGCACGCAGTACTCGACGATCAGCTCACGCCTGGCGCAGTTCCTGCAGTCCTGGAACAGCGCCAACCCGACGGCCGCGGCCGACCGCGTCGTCGGGGTCGTGGACGGAGCGATCAGCGGCAACGGCGACCAGGGCTGCGCCCTCGGCTGGTCGCAGCTCAACACCAACCAGTCCTGGTTCCGCGCGAACCCTGCAGCGGACCCGCAGCTGTCCGGCTCAGTGCTGACCATGGAGGTGGCGCACTCGCTCGGACTCGTGCCCACCTCCCGCCAGGCGTCGACCAACCCGGGCCACTCGGCGAACATCGTCGCCGACGGCACATCGCCGGGTCGCGCCTACGACGTGTCCGCCGCGCGGTACGACAACGACAACCACACCTCGATGCGCGTCTACGGCACCTGGGCCGACGTCAACACGCTGCTCGAGCAGCTCGACTACGCCGACCTCCGCTGCCGTCTCGGGGGGTCCGTCACCTCGACCTGCACGACAACGGGCACGGTGGGCACGACCACCGGGGTCGGGAACGGCAGCACGCTGCGGATCACCGGGAACACCGACGGCACGCCGGCCCGTGTCGAGGCCGGCGTGCTGGTGGGCACCACCCTCACCGAGTCCGGCTTCATCCAGAACGGCGACGTCACCCCGGCTCCGGCGTCGAGCGAGTACACCCTCGTCCAGCGCCAGGGGGCAACGGTGCTGCAGACGAGCCTGCTGCCGGTGTCGTTCGCCGAGGAGCTGACCGGGCTCGGCACCAGCGACCTCGAGCAGTCGAGGACGATCGGCACGTTCGCCGCGTCGGTACCCTTCCAGGGCGACAAGGCGAACCGGGTCGACATCGTCCGCACTGTCGCCGGTGGCAGCCCGCAGGTGCTGCTCACGCTGAGCCGCGGCACTCTCGGCCGCCCCGTCGTCAACGCGCCCACGATCACGCCGGGCGACGGCGTGGACATCAGCGACGAGGTCGGGAACACCGAGACGTTCCCGGCCGTGTCGCCGGACGGGCGCTACGTCGCATGGACGCGGTACGGGTTCGAGGGCCCGCCGACGATCGCCGTGACGCGGCTGTCCGGCGGCGGCACGGACACCGTCGTGTTCAACGGGGAGCAGCCGGCGTGGAGCCCGGACGGCGCGAAGCTCGCGTGGGTGCAGCGCAACCCCGGGGGCGCCGACGAGATCAGGACCGGGACGTTCTTCGACGGCGCGGGGATCGACACCGACGGCCCGCAGATGACCATCTTCTCCGAGCAGCCGGTGTACGCCAGCGCGGCCGGCCCGTCGCACCCGACCTGGTCGCCGAACGGCAGCCGGATCGCCTTCGACGAGGCCGGCGACCTGTGGGCCGTGCCGGCGTCGTACAACCCGGACGTCCCGAGCGACACCCCCTCCGGCTCGCCGTCCGGGGGCCTCGCAACCCGCCTGACCTCGCTCGGCAACGCGTCCTGGCCGTCCTGGTCAAGGACTCCCGGCAACGGCCAGATCGCCTTCCAGACCTACGTGTCCAGCGAGGTCGTCATCACGGCCGCGCCGTCGCCGGCTCCGTCCCCGGGCTTCTCGGTCTCCCTGCTCGACCCGGACCGGAACCGGATCACGCCGTTGATCTCCGACGCGAAGGAGCCCGCGTTCGCCGACGACGGCAACGTCCTGGTCAACCGCGGGGACCGGCTGCTCGCCTACCCCGCGGCCGGTGGCGCGCC
>JBKJQM010000490.1:0-7884 GCA_046594005.1 Mycobacteriales bacterium | reverse complement strand
CCTTCGGGCTGCCGCTGGTGCTCGAGCAGCGCGAAGGCCTGGGACAGCAGCGGCCCGGTGAGCACCTCGTCGACCCGGCCGGAGGCGACGACCCGGCCCCGGCTGAGCAGCAGCGCGTGAGTGGTGCCCACGGGCACCTCTTCGACGTGGTGCGTGACGAGCACGGTCGGTGGCGCGACGGGATCGGCGCCGAGTCGGGTCAGCAGCCGTAGCAGTGCCTCGCGCGCGCCGAGGTCGAGCCCGGCGGCCGGCTCGTCGAGCAGCAGCAGCTCCGGGTCGGTCATCAGCGCGCGGGCCAGCAGCACCCGCTTGCGCTCGCCCTCCGACAGCGTTCCGAAGCGCCGGTCTGTGAACGCCCGCAACCCCATCCGGCCGAGCAGGCTCTGCGCCCGCACGGCGTCCGCGTCGTCGTAGCGCTCGGACCAGCGGCCGATCACGCCGTACGACGCGGTCACCACGACGTCGAGGGCCTTCTCGTGCGGGGGCACCCGGTCGGCCAGCGCCGAGCTCGCGAGCCCGACGCGGGTGCGCAGCTCGCCGAGGTCGGCGTCGCCGAACTCCTCCCCGAGCAGCACGACCGAGCCGCGCGTGGGGAGCAGCGAGGCGCCGGCGACCTGCAGCAGCGTCGTCTTGCCCGCGCCGTTCGGGCCGAGGACCACCCAGCGCTCGCCCTCCCGGACGGTCCAGTCCACGTCGGCGAGCAGCGTGGAGCCGTCGCGGACGACGGCCACGCCGGACAGCTGCAGCACGGGCTCGGACATCGACGCGACCGTAGCGGCCGGGACCGCGCCCGGCGGGCCGACCCGCCGCTGGCAGAGTGGGCGCATGACCTCCACCTGCTTCGACGTCGAGATCGCCGACAAGGTCGCCCATGTGCGGCTGTCCCGACCCGACGAGCTGAACACCATGACGCCGGCGTTCTGGCGCGAGCTCCCCGAGATCGTGACGGGCATCAGCGACGACGCCTCCGCCCGCGTCGTCGTCATCAGCAGCACCGGCAAGCACTTCAGCGCCGGCATGGACCTGTCGGTGTTCCTCGGCGGCGGGTCCAGCAGCCTGGGCGGCGCGGCGGGTGAGCCCGGCCGCGTGCACGCCCGCACCCGCTCGCACGCCAAGGCCCTGCAGTGGTCGTTCACCGCTCTGGAGAAGGCGCGCGTGCCGGTGCTGGCCGCGGTGCAGGGCGGGGTCATCGGTGGCGCCGTCGACCTGGTCACCGCCTGCGACATGCGCTACGCGACGGCCGACGCGTTCTTCTGCGTCCAGGAGATCAACATCGGGATGACCGCCGACGTCGGCACGCTCCAGCGCCTGGGCACCGTCGTGCCGGAGGGCTTCGCCCGCGAGATGGCCTTCACCGGACGGCGGGTCCCGGCGCAGCGGGCCCTCGAGGTCGGCCTCGTCCAGGAGGTCTACGCCGACCACGCCGCGCTGCTCGAGGGCGTGCTCGCGACGGCGCGTGAGATCGCCGAGAAGTCGCCGCTCGCGATCTGGGGGACGAAGGTCGCGATGAACTACGCCCGCGACCACTCGGTGGACGACAGCCTCGAGCAGATCGCCACCTGGCAGGCCGGCATGTTCCAGCCCGCCGACATGGCCGAGGCGTTCACCGCCAAGAGCGAGAAGCGCGCCGCGGTGTTCCCCGAGCTGCTCCCCGAGCCGCACGGCCTGTAGACGGGTTACCTTCCGGGTCCCCTACCCCTGGAGGCTCCTGTGTCCGAAGTCATCGGTGTCGTGCACGTCCGCGCAGCAGAGGGCAAGGCCGACGAGGTCGTCGCCGCCTTCACCACCTGCATCGAGCAGACCCACGCCGAGGAGGGCTGCCTGTCCTACGCCCTGCACCGCGACAACGCCGACGCCAACCACCTCGTGCTCGTCGAGCGCTGGCGCTCGCAGGAGGACCTGGACGCGCACATGACGAAGCCGTACGTCGCCGACCTGTTCGCGGTCGCCGGCACGCCCGGCATGCTCTCCGCGGCCCCTGAGATGGCCTTCGTGTCCTCGCTCGGCGTCGGGAACGCAGCCAAGGGCTCTCTGGGCTGAGCCTTCACTCCGGGGAGTTGCGGCCCTGTCCGCCGATCCGGTAGGGCTCGCTCACTCCCTCGTACATCAGGTGCGCGATCAGCCCCTGGTCGGCATGCGGCAGGTTGTGGCAGTGGTCCATCCACACGCCGGGGTTGTCGGCCAGGAAGGCGATGTCGTAGTCGTCGCCGCTCGCCACGTCGAGGCTGTCGACCCACCAGGGACTGCCGGTGGCGCGAACGCCGTTGCGAGCCAGGACGACGGCGTGGTGTCCGTGCAGGTGCATCGGGTGGACCGCGCCGCTGTGGTTGTCCAGGTGCATCCGCACGACGTCGCCCTCGCGCACGACGAACATGGGGACGTCCGGGTAGAGGCCGCCGTTGATCGACCAGTGCACGCCCGGCCGGCCGTCGACGAACCCCGGGCGGCGGCCGATCGAGTACTCGAAGCGGCGGTCCGCCTTGTCCGCGTCGAACGGCAGCGCTGCCGGCGTCCCGTAGGTCAGCAGGTCCAGCACCTGCGTCGGCTGCGGCGTCGCGGGCAGCCCGTCGCCGACGACGAGGCTGCCCGTGCCGCCGACCTCCACCCGCGCCGGCGCGGTGACCTCGAGGTCGACGCGCCCGCCGGCGGTGAGCCGGACGGCCTGGTCCCGCACCTGGCCCGGGGCGTGCAGGTCGCGGCCGTCGATGGCCAGCACCCGGTACGGGCCGCCCGACACCCAGACGCCGGTCGCGCCGTTGTCGGTGTTGACCACCCGGACCCGCACCTTCGTGCCGTCCGCCGCCTTTACCGTGTCGTCTCCGGTCCGGCCGTTGATGGTCTGCTGGCTGCCGTAGACGTGCAGCAGCGCCAGCGCCTCGGGACCCGTCGGCGAGCGAGGCGCGACGACCAGCGCGCCGAGCAGGCCGCCCTGCACCTGACGGTGCGAGACCTGGTGCGAGTGGTACCAGTACGTGCCGGCCTCGTCCACGACGAAGCGGTAGGTGTGGGACTGGCCCGTGCGCACCGCGTCCTGCGTCACGCCGGCCACGCCGTCCTCGGCGTTGGGCACGTCCACGCCGTGCCAGTGCAGGGTCACGCCGTCAGGGACCGAGGCGTTCGTCAGGTGCACCTCGACGAGTTGGCCCTGCACCGCCCGGATGACGGGCCCCGGTGAGCCGCCGTTCACCGTGTACCCGTCGACCTGCTCCCCGCTGGCCAGCCGGAACCGCTGCTTGCGAGCCGTCAGGTCGACCCGCACGTCGGCCGTGCGGGCGGGGTCGGCGACGAACGAGCTGACGCTGCGGGCCATCGATCCGTGGCCCGTCGCGTCGTGGTCCATCGCGGCCGGACCGCCGCCGAGCTCCTCGTACCCCATGTCCATGACGGAGTACGTGGCGGGCAGCCGGCTCGACTGCCACAGCACGCCGAGCGGGACGAGGACGGCCAGAGCGCCGGCGACGGCGATCAGCAGCCGCCGGCGCTCTGGGCTCACCTGCAGGTCAGACGGAGACGGTGGCCTGCGGCGAGACGGACGCGTGCGCCGTCGGCGCGGCGCCGACGCTGCGCGCGGTGAGCAGAGCGACCAGGAAGATGGCGAACGCGTTCAGCACGTGCAGCACGATGGCGGCCGGGAGCTCGTGGCTGAAGATGCCCAGGAAGACCTGGACGACGACGAGGCCGACGAGGATCCCGGCGCGCTTCGTGCCGCCCGGCACCTTCGCGAACAGCGAGACGACGAGGAGCAGCAGCACCAGCAGCGGGATCAGCATGGTGCCGTTGATGCCGTGGATCATGAAGCCACCCACGCCGCCGAAGTCCGCGCTCTCGCTGTCCATCACCTGCTTGTTCAGGACGCCGCCGTCGTCCTCGATCCACTTCCCGAGACCTGCGATCGCGTAGGCGATCGCCATCCCCTGCACCAGCACCTCGACCGCCAGCGCGTACGCCAGCACCTTGTACGTCGTCCTCATGTGCACTCCCCCCGAAGCGGCCTGCCACCGTTCCCCCCGGACCGGCGGCGCCCACGATGGCACCTCGGCGGAGTTTTGTCCCGCACCTGCTCAGGTGCGTCAGCCGGTGAGGGTGGGGTCCGCAAGATCCACCGCACGCCACTGGTCTTCACGGTGTCCCTCGTCGACCGGCGGGGGTTCGCGCTCCGCCGGGCGAGCGGAGGACCCGGTCGTCCGTCGCTACACCCCGGGCGAGGGCGACCTGATGGTCATGGGCGGGCGGACGCAACACGACCGGCTGCACGCGGTCCCCCGTGACCGCCGGGCGAGCGGCGCGCGGATGAGCGTGACGTTCCGCCACTCGCGCGTCTGACCGCGGGTCGACCCACGCCGGCGCTGCCTGCGCCACACTCGGGCTGTGTGCGACGCCCTGCTGTCCCGTCGTCAGCTCCTGAGGTACGGCGCGATGGTGACCGCGACCTTCCCGGCGGGCGGCGTCCTGCTGCACGCGAGCGCCGCGCACGCCGGTCCCGCCGTGCCGATGAACCTCGAGCTCGTCACCGTCACCGACACCTCGGCGGTCATCACGTGGTTCACCGGTGACCCCACCGCGCCGGACGAGTTCGGCCGGCCCGCTCCGCTCGCGGCTCCGGGGCGCGTGCTGCTCGGGACGAGCCCGGACCCGACGTCATGGGTCGTGGTGGGCGAGCACGCGCCGACGCCGTACCACTACGTCGAGGTGTCCGGCCTGCGTCCCGGGACGACGTACTTCTGGCGGGCGGAGAGCGGCGGCATCCCGGCCGTGGCGACGACGGTCCCCGCGCCTGGCCTCGCGCTGAGCTCCGCGCCGGTGGCCGCTCCCCCGACGTTCACGACGATGGTGCCGCCGCCGGGCCGGGAGATCGGCCGGGTCGCCTGGCTGAACGACCTGCACTTCGGCGAGGGCACGTCGGGTCTGGCGATCAGCAACGACGCCCTTCCCGGCGGAGGGCTGCCGCCCGGCTTCGCCGCCGACCCCGACGACCCGTACTGGCGCTTCATGGGACGCGCCGCCGTCGCCGAGGCGGCCGCCCGTGGCTGCACCCTGCTGCTCGCCAACGGCGACGTCACCGCCGAGGCGCGGCCGAAGGAGCTGGCCGAGGCGCGGGCGATGCTCGACTCGTTCGGCACCCTCGGTGGCGCGCGGCACGTCAGCCCCGGCGACGACCCGGTCTACTTCGTGACCCGGGGCAACCACGACCGCGCGCACGTCGGCGACCTCTACGCCGGGTGCAGCGGCAGCGAGGCGAAGGACTGCTACGGCGATGCCTTCGCCGCGTCGTACGACAAGGGGTCGACGCACTTCTCCCTGACGGTCGGCACCGGCCGCGCGCGCTACCGGTTCGTCGGGCTGGACAGCAACGACGGCACCGAGACCGGCGTGCTGCGGCAGGGCGAGCTGGACTACCTGGCCGAGCAGCTGTCCCAGGGCGACGCGACGATCCCGCTGCTCCACCACCCGGCGAGCGACCTGGCGGCCGTCACGACGCTGCCGCCGGGGGTCGGCGGCCTGCAGCCCGCGGACGCCACGAAGTTCCGGCAGGTGCTGGCCCGGCACGACAACGTCGCCGGCGTGTACGCCGGGCACACGCACCGCAACACCCGCTCGCGGGCGACCGAGACCGGCAGCGTGCCATTCTTCGAGGGCGGGGCGACCAAGGAGTACCCCGGCGGCTACACCGTGGTGCGGCTGTACGAGACCGGCTACCTGGTCAACTTCTACAAGACGGCCGCCCCCGAGTGCCGGGCCTGGTCGGAGCGGTCCCGCGGCGAGTACCTCGGCCTCTACCCGTACTACACGCTGGGCGGGCTCGGCGACCGGAACTGGTCGTACGACGTGGACGCACGCGTGCGGCGCTCCGCCAGGGCGACTCCCGGCGGTGCGCCGGCGCCGGCGCGACCACCGGCGGACGACTCCGGGGTGCTGGCCGCCACCGGCAGCAGCACGCTGGTCGCCGCCGCCGGAGCGGCCGCCGTCGGCGCTGCGCTGGTCGCCGGCCGGGCGGCTCAGCCGTAGCGGTGGTTCTTGGTGCCGTTCTTCACGTGGTCGAGCTCGCGGGTGCAGGACCGCCCACCCATGTTGCGGTGCCCGCAGAGCTCCTCCACGGCGGCCGGCTCGGTGGCGTCGTCTGCCGCGGGCTCGTCGCGCACGACGACGAGCGACCCGCGCCGGGTCGGCGGCGCCGCCTGCGTCGAGGCGCGCGGCGGGGCCGCCGGTGCCTTCGTCGTGGTGGCGTGGCGCGCTTCGCGCAGGGCTCTCATGGCATCGACCTTGCTCATGCGCACACCCTAAGCAGCGCCACCGACATCAGGCCTCCGGCTCGCTGACGTCGTGGACGACCGCCTCCAGCGCCGCCACCGCCGCGTCGGCGTCCAGGGCCACCGCCAGGCCGTGCTCGCCGGCGCCGAGGGTGATCCGGCGGCCCCGCACGCGCTCGTCCGCGACGACCGGCCAGACCCGCGAGGAGCCGAACGGCGTGATCGTGCCGCGTTCGTAGCCGGTGACCTCCTTCGCCGTCGCCGCGTCGGGCATCGACATCCGGCTGACGCCCAGCAGCGCGCGGAGCTTGGGCCAGCTGATCGTCCGGTCGCCCGGCACCAGCACGAACAGGAAGTCGCCCTCACCGCGGCGCACGACCAGTGTCTTCACCACGTCGGCGGGCTCCACGCCCCGCGCCTCAGCGGCCTCCGCCAGGCTGCGGACGGGGCCGTGACGCAGCTCGACGTGCTCGACCTCGGCCTCCCGCAGCGCCCGCAGCGCGGGTGTGTCGCTCGTCATCGCCGCAGTGTCCCCCTTGACCGCGCGCGGAAGGCAGGGGACGCGCATGCTGTTGTACGGAAGGGCGCCGATCGTGCGCTCCGGTCGGGAGATGCATGCGGCACGACCGCTCGACCGGTGAGGTCACCGTGGTCACCTCGGCGGGCCTCAGCCACTCCGACGACATCGCACTGCGCCAGCGCCGCTACGTGATGACGCAGAGCGTGCGCATCGTGTGCGTGATCCTGGCCGCCGCCCTGCCGGTACCGGTGGTGTGGAAGGGCGTCCTGCTCTTCGGCGCCGTGGTGCTCCCGTGGTTCGGCGTCGTCATGGCCAATGCCGGACCGACCGCGAGCAGGTCGCGCAGCAACGCCCTCGTGGACCGGCCCGTCGAGCAGCCGGTGCGCATCGCGATCGAGCCCGGCCGGGTCATCGACCAGGAGTGAGCTAGCTCCGCAGGTAGCTCGCGCCGTTCACGTCCAGCACCGCTCCGGTCGACCAGAACGCATCGGGCGAGGCGAGGAACAGCACCGCGGCCGCGACCTCCTCGGGCCGCGCGACGCGGTCGGCGGGGCTCTGCGCGCGTACGCCGGGCCCCCGCTCGCCGTCCAGCACGTGCCGCGCCATCTCGGTCTCGACGAAGCCGGGCAGGACGCTGCCGACGGCAACGCCGTGCGGGGCGAGCGCCTGCGCGAGCGACTGGCCCATGGCGGTGAGGCCGGCCTTGGCCGCGGCGTACGCAACGGCGGCGGGCTCGCCGCGGGACGCCCCGCGCGAGCCGACGTTCACGACCCGCCCGTGCTCGGCGGCCAGCAGGTGCGGCAGCGCGCAGTGCACGACCCAGGCCGGGCCGAGCAGGTCGACCTCGACGGTGCGCCGCCAGTGGTCCTGCCACTGCGCGTACGTCGCCGTCAGCGGGTCGAGCTCGTCGTAGACGCCTGCGTTGTTGACCACGACGTCCAGACCGCCGAGCTGCTCGGCAGCGGAGGCCACGAAGGCCTGCACGGCAGCCGGATCCGCGACGTCGCCGGTGACGGCCACGTGCGGCGCGTCCACCTGCGCGGGCTCGCGGCTGGAGTGGACGGCCACCCGGGCGCCCTCGGCCGAGAAGGCGTCGACGACCGCGCGGCCGATGCC
>JBKJQM010000443.1:0-6476 GCA_046594005.1 Mycobacteriales bacterium | reverse complement strand
GTGCACGAGCACCACGCGCGAGGCGGCCGGCTGCGGCGCGGCGGCGGCACCGACCGGGGCCGCGACCGTCGCGCCGATCAGAGCGGTCGACAGCAGCAGCGCCACACGGGTGCGGATGGTCGCGGTGCGTCGTGCGCTCACGCTGTAGACCCTTCTGGGTGACGTTCCGTGGTCAGTTGACAGCGTGCCGTCACGGCGGGTCAGAAGCCATCGCCCGGCCGGACGATCTTGGCGTGGCCCGGAATGACCATGCCGAGCGCGCGACCGCCAACCGCCGGTGACCACGGCTGCCTGGCGGGTAGTCCCTGCTCGTGCTCGCCGCCCTGACCTCGCCCCTCGTGCACGCCGGCACCACCGCCGTCCGCCTCCTCTCGCGCGTGCGCGGCGAGCGGGTCATCCACAGCCGCGGCCACACGCTCAGCGCGCGCCTCGTCGTCCCGGGCGGCGCCGGCACCGGTGCGCCGCTGCTGGACGAGGCGGGGACGTACGACGCCCTCCTGCGGCTGTCCCGCTCGGTGGGGCTGCCCGCTGCCCTGCCCGACGTCCTCGGCCTGGCCCTGCGGGTGCTCGACGCGCACGGGCCGGACGCGCACCAGGACCTGCTCCTGGACTCCGCGCCGGCCCGGCCGGTGCTGCGCCGCGTGCCGTGGCCGGGACGCGACTTCGCAGGCGCGACGTACTGCTCGCTGCTGCCGTACGACGTCGCCGGCACGCACCTGCTCCTTGGAGCGCGCACCGCTGCCGGCACGCCCGTGCTGCGCGCACCGGACGACGCGGGTGCAGGCCTGTCGCTGGTCCTGCTCGTGGCCACGCCGCACGGCCCCTGGCAGGAGGTCGCCACGATGACCGTGACGGGGGTGCTGCCTGCTCCGCAGGGGCGGCAGCTGCGCTTCTCGCCGGGCACGACCGGCGGCGGCATCCGGCCGGCGGGGCCCTTCCAGTCGTGGCGCGAGCGGTCCTACCCGGCCTCGCACGTGGCGCCCGACGAGCGCTAGAGGACCGCGCTGCCGACCAGGAAGGCGTTGAGCGCGATGATGACGCCCGCCACGGCTGCGGCCGCCACCGTGGTCACGCGCCGGTTGACAAGCGCCCCCATCACGTCCGCCCGCCGCGTCAGCAGCACCAGGGGGACCAGCGCGAACGGGATGCCGAACGACAGGACGACCTGGCTGAGCACCAGCGCCCGTGTCGGGTCGACGCCCAGACCCAGCACGACGAGCGCGGGCGCCATGGTCACCGCGCGACGGACCAGCAGCGGGATGCGCCGCTCCAGGAAGCCCTGCATCACCACCTGTCCGGCGTAGGTGCCGACGCCCGAGGAGGCGAACCCCGACGCCAGCAGCGCGACCGCGAAGGCCAGCGCGACGGGGGCCCCGGCCCCCCGTTCCAGGGCTGCGTGCACCCCCTCCAGCGTGTCCACGTCCGGCAGGTCCTTGCCGAAGAACAGCCGGGCCGCGAGCACCAGCATGGCGCCGTTGACCAGCCCGGCCAGGCCCATGGCCAGCACGACGTCCAGGCGCTGGTGGCGCAGCAGCGCCTGCACCTCTGCGGCGTCCTGCGCCGGGATGCGGTGCTGCGTGAGGGCGCTGTGCAGGTAGATGACGTGCGGCATCACCGTGGCGCCGAGGATGCCCGTGGCCAGCAGGACGCTGCTGGTGCCGTCGAAGCGCGGCACCAGGCCGGCGGCCACCGCGCCGCCGTCCACGCCCGCCTGCAGCACGTCGTACAGGAACCCCAGCGCGATGACGCCGAGCAGCCCGGCCACCGCCAGCTCGAACGGCCGGTAGCCCCTGCCCTGCAGGCCGAGCAGGGCGAAGGCCACGAGCGCGGTGAGCACGCCGCCGGTGAGCAGCGGGATGCCGAGCAGCAGGTTCAGCGCGAGAGCGCCGCCGATGATCTCCGCGAGGTCGGTGGCCATGGCCACGACCTCCGCCTGCACCCACAGCCCCCGGGTGACCGGCCGCGGGAAGTGGTCGCGGCACAGCTCGGGCAGGTTGCGCCCGGTGGCCAGGCCGACCTTGCCCGACAGCGACTGGATGAGCATCGCCATCAGGTTGGCCACGACGATCACCCACACCAGCAGGTGGCCGTGCTCGGCCCCGGCCGAGAAGTTCGTCGCGAAGTTCCCCGGGTCGACGTAGGCGATCGCTGCCACGAACGCCGGCCCGAGCAGCGGCACCGACCCGCGCACCCGCCCTCGGCGGCGTACCGCCTGCAGCGGGGTGAGCGTGGCGGTCATGCGGGCAGCAGCCCGCGTTCGGCGAGCACCGCGTGCAGCGCCGGCTCCACCTGGGCGCGGACCTCGTCGTTGGCGTACGCCGCCCAGGCGACGTCGGACGTCAGGTCCAGCGGGGCGTCGAGCGGACCGCCGTCGGGGCGCACCACGTGCACGCCGGCTTCGGCGGCGACGAGCCAGCCCGCGAGGTCGTACGGGTGCGCGCAGATGCCGGCGCGGTCCCCCAGCAGGGGACGCAGGTCGCACGCCCAGCGGTCGTGCCCGACCGCCAGCTCGACCAGCGTGCCGCCGGTGCAGTACTGGTCCTCGAAGGCCTGCGCCTTGCCGGGCCGCGCCGGTCCGAGCACCCGCCGGGCGACGGCGTCGTCGACCGCGGCCAGCTCCTCGCGGGCGCCGGGGAAGTAGCGCGCGACGCTGCCGTAGCCCTGCTCGACGGTCGTCGCCCGCGACGGCCGGACCGGCAGCGGCGTGCGCGACCCGTCCCGCAGGTCGACCCGCTCCCCGCTCGTCCCCTGCGCGCGCACGGCGGACAGCACGTCGGCCCAGCCGGCCTTCACCGTCGGGACCTCCACGGCGACCGACACCTCGAGGTCGGCCAGCGTCCGCCCGGTCCCGCGGGCGGCACCGAGCAGCACCCACGCCGACCGCTTCTGGTGCGCGAGCGGGCGGGTGCCGTCGAGCGGGTCGGCGATCACCGTCCACTGCGGCTCGCCGGCGCCGAGGGCGACGCCGGCCGGGTCCAGCCCCTCCGCGACCAGCAGCACCGGGACGCCGAGCCCCTCGACCAGCTCGACCAGCCGCTGCTCGGACACCCGGTCCACGGCGAAGGCGGTGTCGCCCGGGCCGCTGTCGTCGTACGCCGACAGCTGCTCCACCGACGACGTGCGGCAGGCCGCGAGCACGTCGTCCCGCACCGCCTCGGCGATGCGCAGCAGGCGCTCCCTCATTCCACCGGGACGCTCGGCGTCGTGCCGCGGCTGCCGGCGCGGATGACCAGCGCCAGCCCGGCGACGAGCAGCACCGCGGCGGGCACGGCGAGCAGCGGCGGGCGCTCGCCCAGGAACACCGCGGCGATGCTGGCGGCGCCGGGGATCTCGACCAGCAGCAGCATGCTGACGACGGTGGCCGAGACGTGCTTGAGCACCCGGTTGAACAGCGAGTGCCCGAGCAGCTGGGCGCCCAGGGTCAGGGCGACGAGCTTGGCCCAGTCGTCGCCGTCGTAGCCGGCGAGGTCCTGCCGGAAGACCACGCACACGACCAGCAGCAGCAGGGCGCAGGTGGCGTAGCAGAGCAGCGTGTACGTCGTCGTCGAGACGCTGCGGCGCACCTCGCTGCCGGCCGTCATGTAGAGCGCCGCGAAGGCGCCACCCGCCACCGCGAGCAGGTCGCCGAGCAGCGCCTCGCCGCTGACGCGCAGGTCGACGCCGGCCAGCAGCAGGGCGCCGCACATCGCGACGCCGATGCCAACCCAGACGGCCCGTCCGACCGGGATGCCGCGGAGGCCGGAGATGAGGGCTGCCCACACCGGCTGCGTCGCCACGAGCGCCGTGGCGGACGCGACGGAGGTGTACGACAGCGCCGGCGTCCAGGTGGCGAAGTGCAGGGCGAGCAGCAGACCGGCCAGCGCCGCGAGGCCCTGCTCCCGGCGCGTCAGCGACCGCAGCTCGTCCCGGCAGGTCAGCAGCACCGCGGGCAGCAGCAGGCCGGCCGCCATCGCGTTGCGCCAGAAGGCGATCGCCATGGCCGGCACGGCAGCCGCGGCGATCAGCGGCCCCGACGTGCTGACCGCGACCAGCGCGATGGTGAGCAGCACGGCGTCGCTGCCCTGCGGGCGGCCGACCGCGGGGACGGCGCTCTGCTCGCGGGTCGCCGTCACCGGTCCATGGTGCCTGTTCGGGTGCCTGCCGCGCGCAGACCGGCAGCGGCGACCCTGCGCCCGAGGACGGTGCCGGCCAGGTCGCTGCCGCGCAGGTGCACGCCCGACCAGACGCGGGCGTCCTCGTCGTCCTGCACCAGGACCTGCCACGAGGTGTACGTGCGGCCCGCGACGTGCACGGGTGCCGGCGGCGCCGGTCCCACCAGGGCGGTCAGCACGGCGACCACCGCACCCACGTTGCCGGTGTGCCCGCTGGGGTACTCCGGCGACGGCGGCGTCGGGATGAGCGGCTCCCACCCGGCCACCTGCGGCGTGGCCGGGTCGCCGTCGTCGTCCACCTGCAGCGCGGTGACCGGGCGCCAGCGGGCGTACGCGTACTTCGCGTCGTAGACGGCGACCTGCGCGTCGAACGAGACCCGCTGCAGGACCGACAGCAGCCGCGCCGACCGGACGGTGCGTGGGTCGTGCATGACGACGTCCCGCAGCACGCCGGTCAGCAGGCCCACCGTGGACGGCTCCCAGAGGCGGGCGGTGGCGGTCTGCTCCGGCGACCGCGTGGTGCTGCTCGCCTCCCCGTAGCGCCGGACCTCCTCGAGGTCGCGGCGGTAGACCGCGGAGCCGAGCGGCGCCGGCGGGCCTGGCCGCACGGCGTCGACGCGGGCCAGGAGGAACGGCCGCACCCGGCCCTGCACCGACTGCTGTCCCGGCGACCGCTCCGGCGGCGTCGGGCGCCAGGTCCCGGCCGACGGACGCGGGGGGGCGTACGGCGGGCTGAGCTCCTGCGCGGTGACGCCGTCACCACTCCGCTCCTCGAGCACGGCCCGCGCCTGCGCGGCGCCGTCGCGGCGGCCGGCGGCGTCCCGCGGGCTCGCCGCCAGCGCGTCGTCGAGCCCCTCGCGCCGCTCCGGCAGCAGCGCGACCAGGACGTCGTGCACTGCCACCGCGAGGGCAGCGTCGGCGGCCGGGCCGTCGGGCCGTTCGCCGACGGCGCGGTCGGCCGCCCACCAGGCCAGCGCCCACGTACGGGTCGCGACCAGGTCCGGTCCGTCCTGGACCCGGACCGCCGCCGCGGTCTGGTCGAACCAGCGCACGGCGACCGGGACCGGCTTCCCGGTCTCCGCGGTGCAGGCCGCCAGGCACAGCACCAGGACACCCACGACCGCTGCCCCGCGTGTGCGCACACCACAGCATCCCTGGCACCCTGGACTCGTGCCCGTTCCCACCCTCGTCTCGGAGGCCACGAAGCGGTCGAGCGTCGTGTGGGTCTCGGCGGACGGCACGGCACCGCGGCTGCTCTGGCACGTCTGGCACGCCGACGCGCTGTGGCTGGTGGGGGGCGGCGAGGAGCAGGAGCTGCCTCCACTCGAGGACCGGGCCGTCGTGGTCGTGCGGTCGCGGGCGTCCCAGAGCGACCGCGTCGTGACGTGGGCGGCTGACGTGACGCGGGTCGTGCCGGGCTCGCCGGAGTGGGAGGAGGTCGTACCCCTGCTCGCCGCCGAGCGGCTCAACGCGGTGACGACCGACCTGGCCGAGCAGTGGGCGGCCGGCAGCACCGTCCTGCGGCTGCTCCCCTCCTAGGGGACCCGGATGCGGCCGGTCGCAACCGGCACGACCGACCCGCGCACCGTCGCCGACGCCGGCTCGCCGTCCTCGACCCGGACCGTGCACGACAGCAGCGACGGCCGCCCCATCTCCACGCCCTGCAGCACGTCGTACGCCCCGCCGCCCGGCAGCCGCCCGCTCGCGACCAGGAAGGCGCCGAGTCCCAGCGCGGCCGAGCCGGTGGCCGGGTCCTCGGCCACGCCGGCCTCGAACGCGAACACCCGCGACCGCGCCGTGGCGCCGTCCCACGCCACGACCGCGAGGCCGCCGAAAGGCCCGTCACCCAGACCGATCCGCTTCAGCGCCTGCACGTCCACCTCGACCCGAGCGAGGGCCTCGGCCCGCACCGGCAGGAAGGTGAAGCCGAGGCCGCACGAGGCGTTGCGCGGCTCGCCGTCCAGGTCGTCCGGCCCCAGCCCGCAGCCCGCGAGCAGCGGGGCGGCGTCGAGCAGCGGGCCGTACGACGGCGTCCCGCCGGTCAGCGTGATGCCGTCGGGACCGACCTCGAGCGGGAGCAGGCCGGCGCCGCACGACTGCACGACCCGGCCGTCACTGATGCGGCCGAGCCGGCGCAGCACCCAGGCCGCCCCGACCGACGGGTGCCCTGCGAAGGGCAGCTCCCTCTCCGGCGTGAAGATGCGCAGCCGGTAGTCCGCGCCGTCGGCGTCCGCGGCCATCGGGAACGCCGTCTCGGACAGGTGGAACTCGTTCGCCAGCGACTGGCACTGCGCGGTCGACAGCTCGTCGGCGCCGAGCACCACC
>JBKJQM010000109.1:0-20247 GCA_046594005.1 Mycobacteriales bacterium | reverse complement strand
TCGGGCTCGGCGCCGCCCTGCTGCGGCGCCCGCGGCTGCTGGTGCTCGACGAGCCCACGAACGGCCTGGACCCGCAGGGCATCCGCGAGGTGCGCGACCTGCTGCTCGCGCTGAACGAGCAGGGCACCACCGTCTTCCTGTCCAGCCACCTGCTGTCCGAGGTGGAGGCGCTGTGCACCCGCATCGCCGTGATGGACCGCGGCCAGATGGTGCTGCAGGACGACCTGTCCGCCTTCCAGGTGCCGACCGGGCTGGTCGAGGTGCGCACCCTCGACGTGCACCAGGCCGCGACTCTCGTGGCCGGCGCGCTGGCCGGGGTCGACGGCGACCGGCTGCTGGTCCGCTCCGACGACCCGGCCGCGCTCAACGCCGAGCTGGTCCGCGCCGGTGTCCGGGTGACCGCACTGCACCTGCAGCGCCGCACCCTGGAGGCGTCCGTGCTCGAGGCCACCGGCGCCGGGAGCGACCGGGTGGCCGGATGATCCGCGTCGAGCTGGTCAAGCTGCTGCGCCGCCCGCGCACGTGGGTCAGCATCGCCCTGCTGGCGATGCTGCCGACGGTCGTGGCGGTCTTCCTGGCGGTCAGCGACGTGGCGCCGCGCCCGGGCACCGGACCGGCGTTCCTGTCGGCGGTGCTGGACAACGGCGCGCTCTACCCGGCCGCCGCGCTCGCGATCGTCCTGCCGCTGTTCTTGCCCGTCGCGGTCGCGGTGGTCGCCGGCGACGCCGTGGCGGGGGAGGCGCAGGCTGGGACGCTGCGCTACCTGCTCGTACGCCCCGTCGGCCGCACCACGCTGCTGGTCGCCAAGCTCGTCAGCGTCGTCGCCTACACGATGCTCGCCGTCCTGGTCGTGGCCGGGGTGGCGTACGTCGTGGGCACGCAGCTGTTCGGCAGCGGCCCCCTCCCGAGCACGTCGGGCACCCAGCTGTCGACGGGCGACGCGACCCTGCGCACGGTGCTCGCGGTGCTGTACGTCGGGTGGTCGATGCTCGGCGTCGCGGCCGTCGCGCTGTTCCTGTCCACCCTCACCGACTCGCCGCTGGCCGCCGCCCTCGGCGCGATCGCGCTGCTGGTCACGAGCGGTGTCCTCGTCGGGCTGGAGGCCTCGGCGAGCGTCCAGCCGTACCTGCCGACCCGCTACTGGCTGGCGTTCGTCGACCTGTTCCGCGACCCGGTGCTCTACCGCGACCTCGTGCGCGGGACAGCGCTGCAGGCGGTGTACATCGCGGTCTTCCTCGGTGCGGCGTGGGCGAACTTCACCACCAAGGACATCACGAGCTGAGCTGAGCGCACTGCTCCGCACGCGGGGCGGTGAGGGGGTCGGCCGACAGGGCCTGGGCCACGATCCCTTGTACGAGGGGAGTTCTCGGCAGATCGCTGTGCGTCACCGAGATACCGGGGCAGATGTCCTGCAGCACCACGTCGACCGCGCCGTCGAGGCGTGCGGAGTCCGGAGGTGTCACGGTCTCGTCCTGGGACGTCCACAACGACAGCCACTTCGGGCCGTCCGGTGTCTCGTCGCCGGCGTTCAGCTCGTCGAGCAGGTCGCTGCCCGGCACCAGCTGCTGGCAGGCGACGGGGCAGGCGCCGGGCGCGAAGGCCGCCCCGAGGGCAGCGACCTTCGTTCCGTGGTGCGGCGATCCGAGGGTCACCACCCGTCGCGCCCGGTCGGCGTGGTCCTGCGCCCACAGGCGGGCGACGACGCCGCCGGCGCTGTAGCCGACGACGTCCACGGACGGCGCGCCCGAGGACGCGAGCGCCGCCTCGACCGCGGCCTCGAGGGCCGCCGCGGCCTGTCTCAGGTCACCGGTGCCGTCGCCCGGCACATCGACGACGGTGGCGGTGCGACCCGCCGCGCGCAGCGTCGCGGCCAGCACCTCGAGCGCGCCGGTCGCGCCGCCGTACCCGGGCACCAGCAGCACCGGACCGGGGGTGTCCTGCGGCGCGGCGGGACCGGGCGCAGCGTCGTCGGAGGACAGGCGGGGCACGACGACCAGCGCCAGCAGGACGACGGCCACCAGGCCGACGAGCAGCAGCAACCGGCGTCGCGCGGGGCTCACTCGCCGCAGGCCTCACCGGCGGAGACGAACGTGACCGTGTCGGTGGGGGTGGTGCCGGTGAGCTGGCCGTAGAGGCCGGCTGACTGGTCGTCCAGCGTGAACGACGCGGCGAACGGCTCCTCCGCGGGCCGGACCTCGAGGGTGCCGGTCGCGGCGCCCTCCCGCAGCGTCCTGACAGGGGTGCCGACGCCGAGCTCCAGCGTGCTGACGTCACCGACCAGGGCGCTCGCCTGCGGCACCCGGCTCGAGGCGCCCTTGTCCTGCAGCGCCCAGCCGTACATCCTCAGGCCGGGCCCGCCGACGTCGCCGAACAGGACGACCAGCCCGCCGCCGCCGAACTCAAGGGCCTGCAGCCTCGTGCCCGGGCACACGCCGTACGACGCGTTGTTGCTGCCGACGCCGGTGTCCAGGGTGGCCGTGCCGAGCTCGGCCTCGAGCGCGGGTCGGGCGGAGGCGATCGGGGTGCCGAACTGCAGCACCCGGCTCACCAGCGCGATGCCGTCGCCGGTCAGCCGCGGCTCCGCGGACTCCTCCGGCGCCAGCGGCTCCGGCGTGGTACTCGACGCGGCGGAGGCCGTGACCTCGGTCGTCGGACCGGCCTCGACGGTCGGGCCGGCTGAGGCCGGGGCAGAGCCGACGCTCAGCACCGGCAGGTCCGCGCCGTCGTTGCTGCAGGAGGTCAGGCCGGCGGACAGGACCAGGGCGCTGACGAGCAGCAACGCGGTGCGCACGCCGAACGCTAACCCGGTGTAGGCATGGCGCCGTGGACGCCATCACCTCCGTGCCCCTCCCGGTCAACGAGCCGATCCGGTCGTACGCCCCGGGCAGCCCCGAGCGCCCGGGTCTGGAGGCGAAGCTGGCCGAGCTGGCGTCCGCTCCGATCGACCTGATGATGACGGTCGCCGGCGAGCAGCGGCCGGGGTCCGGCGCCCCCATCGAGGTCGTCCAGCCGCACCGGCACGCGGCGGTGCTCGGCACCACCCGCGAAGCCGGCACCGCCGACGTGCAGGCCGCCGTCGACGCCGCGCTCGACGCCGCGCCGGCCTGGCGCGACACGTCGTACGACGACCGCGCCGCCGTCCTGCTGCGTGCGGCGGATCTGCTGGCCGGTCCGTGGCGCGACACCCTGAACGCCGCCACGATGCTGGGACAGAGCAAGACCGCCTTCCAGGCCGAGATCGACAGCGCCTGCGAGCTCATCGACTTCCTGCGCTTCAACGTCGCCTTCGGCCGGCAGGTGCTGGCCGAGCAGCCGGTGTCGTCGGCCGGCGTGTGGAACCGGATGGACCACCGGCCCCTCGAGGGCTTCGTGCTCGCCATCACGCCGTTCAACTTCACCGCCATCGCCGGCAACCTGCCGCTCGCTCCGGCGCTCATGGGCAACCCGGTCGTGTGGAAGCCCTCGCCCACGCAGCAGCTCTCGGCCCACTTCACGATGCGGCTGCTCGAGGCGGCCGGTCTGCCGCCGGGCGTGGTCAACATGGTGACCGGCAACGGGCAGGCCGTCTCCGAGGTCGCCGTGCCGCACCCCGACCTCGCCGGCATCCACTTCACCGGCAGCACGGCGACCTTCCAGCGGCTGTGGCAAACGGTCGCCCAGGGCCTGCCGCACTACCGCAGCTACCCGCGGCTGGTCGGCGAGACCGGCGGCAAGGACTTCGTCGTCGTGCACCCCTCGGGTGACCCGCTGACCGCTGAGATCGCCCTCGTACGAGGCGCTTTCGAGTACCAGGGGCAGAAGTGCAGTGCGGCCTCCCGCGCGTACGTCCCGCGGTCGATGTGGGAGGGCGGGCTGCGGGACGGGCTGGCCGACCGCGTGCGGTCGCTGTCCTACGGCGATGTCACCGACCTCTCGCACTTCGGCGGCGCGGTCATCGACCAGCGGGCCTTCGACCGGCTGGCTGCCGTCGTTCGTGGCGCGGCGGACGACCCGCGGCTCGAGGTCCTGGCCGGAGGTACGGCCGACGACTCGGTCGGGTTCTTCGTCCAGCCGACCGTCCTCGTGTCGGACGACCCTGCGCACGAGGTCTTCTCCACCGAGTACTTCGGTCCCGTGCTGGCCGTGCACGTCTACGACGACGTGCAGTGGTCCTCCGTCCTGGACCTCGTCGACCGCACCGCGCCCTACGCGCTGACCGGGGCGGTGATCGCCGACGACCCGTACGCCGTCGCCGAGGCCGCCCAGCGGCTGCGCTTCACCGCCGGCAACTTCTACGTCAACGACAAGCCCACCGGCGCGGTCGTCGGGCAGCAGCCGTTCGGTGGCGCCCGGCAGAGCGGGACCAACGACAAGGCCGGGTCGGTGCTCAACCTGCTGCGGTGGACGTCGCCCCGCACGCTCAAGACGACCTTCGTGCCGCCGCGGGACTCGCACGCGTACCCGCACATGGGCTGACATCCGCGGCTCGCGGGAGGACAGTCGGAGCATGACCGCACCGCTGGACCCTCGGAACGACCCGGACCGCTACCGGCCCGAGCAGGACGACCTGTCGATCGTGCCTGGGCTCGGGGAGGGGCGGACTGCGCCGATGGACCTCTCGAAGGACCCGGACCGGTTCGAGAACGCACGCACCGAGCCGACCGCGCCGCCCGAGCTGCCGCGCAACCTCGACCCGCGCTACGACCCCGATCGCTTCGCGCCCCCCGGTCAGGGCCAGAGCCTGACCGACCTGCTGGGCAAGGAGGGGGCGTTCGAGGAGAAGCGCGACGGCTACGAGTGGGTCTTCGGGCTGCTCGCGGTCCTGGCGTTCCTCGCGATCGTGTCCTTCTTCTTCAACAGCGTGCTGACGCCCTGACCCTCGGGCACTAGCGGCCGGTCTTCTCCTTCAGCTCCTCGATCTTCTGCGAGGCCTCGGCCTTGGTCAGCTCGGTGGTCTCGACCTGCTCGCCGGCCGACTGCGCGAGGGTGGACAGGTAGCTCTGCTGGGGGCCGGTCACCGGCTCGTCGCCGGTGACCCAGTCGGACGGGTCCTTCTCGGCGGGCTGCGTGACGGCGTTGCTGTCGACCATGGGTGCGCTCCTGAGGGGTGTCGAACGTCTGTTCGACACCGGTACCCGCGTCGCTCCGCACGACACCTTCCCGGCGGCTCAGTCGGGGAGCGCGACCTGCAGCGGCACGACCCGCCCGCGCACCGCCAGGAGCCCGCGCCCCGGCCGGACCTCGCCGCCCGTGGACCGTGACAGCCGGACGCCCAGCAGATCGCCGTCGCCGGCCGACTGCGGCGACAGCAGCAGGCCGGCCCTCCACCTGCGCAGGTCGACGACGAAGCCGCGGTAGCCGGTCACCAGCTCGTCGGTCGTGCCACCCACGGCAAGCACCGTTCCGGCGTCGCGGGCCTCCCGCACGGCCTTCTCCAGGACGTACGACAGGCCGCTGTCGACCAGCAGCTCGGCGTCGTCGACGAGCAGCACGCAGCGGCCGTCGCCGAGCTGCGCCTCGAGCTCCGCGGCCGCAGCGGGGTCGGTGACGCACCCGGGCAGAGCGCGCAGCGGGGAGGCGCGCGGGGCGACGGCCACGACCGGCAGTCCCGACCCGGTCAGACCGGCGGCCACCGTGAGCAGCGTGTGGCTGCGGCCGGACCCGGGCGGACCGCCCACCAGCAGCCCCGGCACCTCGGCGAGGTCGACCACCACCGGGTCCAGCTCGTCACCCCCGATCCCGAGGGCGACCTGGCGGTGGCCGAGGTCGAGGCACGGAAGGGCGGACCGCAGGACCCGGGACGGCAGGACCTCCACCCGGCGGGGCCGGCGGACCGGAGCGGGTGCGGCAGCGGCCAGCCGGCCCAGGGCGGCGGACTGCGCCGGTCCGCTCGGGTCGGCGTCGAGCAGAGCGACCTGGGCGACCAGCGGAGCGCCGCGCAGCGACCAGCCGCGACCGGGGGGCAGCTCGCCGGGCACGAGCGTCGACGGCACCCCCGCACCCGCGTAGTCGCCCCGGTCGGCCAGCCGCAGCACCAGCTTCTCCTCGACCATAAAGGAGATCCGGCCGACCACGCCGCTCCGGTCGGCGGTCAGCACGACGTGCAGGCCGACCGACGGGCCCTCGCGCAGCAGCCGGTGGAACAGGTCGACGAGGCGGCCCGCGTCGAGGTCCTGGAAGGCCGCGACGAACGCCTCCCAGCTGTCGAGCAGCAGCAGCAGGTGCGGCAGGCGCTCGGCCGGGAGCGCCGCCGTGCGCTGCTCGGTGAGATCGGCGTGGCCGCCGGTGGTGAGCAGGCCCTGCCGGCGCCCCACCTCAGCCGCCAGCCACGTCAGCACCCGGTCCAGGCGCTCGGGCTGGTCGCGGCCCACCACGGCGCCGGCGTGGGGCAGCGCCGCCAGCGGAGCCAGCCCTCCGCCGCCGAGGTCGAGGGCGTACAGGTGCACGTCATCGGGCGACGCCGCCACGGCCAGCGCGCCCGCCAGGCTGCGCAGTGCGGTGGTCCGGCCGGAGCGCGGGGACCCCACCACCATGACGTGCGTCGACCGGTCGAGGTCGAGCACCAGAGCCCGGCGCGTCTGCTCGGCCGGCACGTCGACGACGCCGTACGCCAGCGGCGGCACCCGGCCCGCGCGCGCTGCCAGTAGGTCGTCCACGGCCGGAAGGTCCTGCAGCGCCAGCAGTTCCGGGACGGGCGGCAGCCACGGCGAGCGCTGGGGTGGCAGACCCAGCCGCGCGTTCGCAGCCACGCAGGCGTCCACCAGCAGCGACAGGTCGGTGGTGCCGTCCTGGGCCTCCGGGCCGCGGGCACGGGGAAGCGGGTCGCCGAGCTCGCTCGTCGGCAGCAGCTCGACCGTCGCCGTGTGGGTGCCGGCCACGACCGGGGGCCGGCGCCCGCCCACCCGAGCGGCCTGGAACGGCGTGAGGTCGGTGTGGCCGGTGCGGGCGTACGCGCGGCCAGGAGTCGTGCGGCTGATCGTCGCCGCCAGCGGCGAGTCGATGACGTCCCGGGACTCGCTGTCGCGGGTGACGGCAAGGCACAGGCGCAGGTTGGTGTTGGCGCGGATGTCGGCCGAGACGACGCCCTCCGGCCGCTGGGTCGCGAGCACCAGGTGGACGCCGAGGGAGCGGCCGCGCTGCGCGATGCCGACCAGCCCGCCGACGAAGTCGGGCAGCTCCTCGGCCAGGGAGGCGAACTCGTCGACCACGATGACCAGTCGGGGCAGGACGTCGCGCGCCGACACGACGCGACGGTGGTCCTCGATGTCCTTGGCGCCGGCGTCGGCGAGCACCGCCTCCCGGCGGGACAGCTCGGCGTGCAGCGACGCGAGGGCACGTTCCACGAGCGAGCCGTCGAGGTCGGTCACCATGCCGACCGTGTGCGGCAGTTGGGTGCAGGGCCCGAACGCGGCGCCGCCCTTGTAGTCCACGAGCACGAAGACCAGCTCGTCCGGGCGGTTGGCCAGCGCGAGCGAGGCGATCAGCGTCTGCAGCAGCTCGCTCTTGCCGGAGCCGGTGGTCCCGGCGACCAGGCCGTGCGGGCCGTCCCGACGCAGGTCGACCGAGAAGACGCCGTCCGGGCCTCGGCCCAGCACTGCGGTGGTCGACCGACCGGGAGCCGCCCACCGCGCGAGCACCAGGGACGCGTCGGCCGCGCCGCCCTGCAGGTCCAGGTCGACGGCCGCGGTCCACCGCAGGGCGGCCGGCAGACCCTCCACACCGCCGCGGTCGCGGCTGGCGTCGTGCAGCGGCGCGAGGGCGCGGGCGACGGCCTCGGCCAGCCCGGGGCGCACGAGATCAGCAGTGGCGGTGATGTCCGGCCGGCCGGTGACGCGCACCAGCAGCTCGGCTCCGCGGCCGCAGACGGCGGTGGCGCCGCACTCCTCCGGCAGCAGGCGCGCGTCGCTCTCGACGGTGACTGCGTGCACCCCGACGGCCGGCCCCTCGGCGAGCAGCCGAGCCAGACCGGGGACCCCCCGCAGGGCTCGCGCCCCGTCGACGACGAGCAGGACGGGCCGGTCGTCCGTACGCGCGCCCCGCGCCGCCGTGGACCGCTTGGCGACGCGCGTGTCCACCAGTGCGGCGAGCTCACCGACGCGGGTGGCCGCCTGCGTGAGTCCCAGGCCCATCAGCACCATGCAGTCCTGCGAGGCTTCCGGACGTGCGTGCGGCAGCCAGCGCGCCCAGTCCCACTGCGCTGCCGCCGAGGACTCGGCCAGCACGACCACCTGGAGGTCGCGCGGGCTGTGCCACGTCGCGGCCTGCACGACGACCCAGCGAGCCAGGGCCTGCGCGCGGCGGCGGTCACCGGCGATGCCGAGCACGCCCGCCTCCCGCAGCGGCACGACGACCGGCACGGCGCGCGCCGTCGTCCAGCCCTCCGCCAGATCGCCCTCGGCCTCGACGCGGGCGGGCTGGTCCGCCAGCCCGAGGCGCAGGTCGAGCAGGTCGTCGTCGTCGCGCCGCCGCTCCCACAGCCGTGGCCGCGGACCCAGGGCGGTGAGCATCGTCTCGGCGGGGTCGGGGCAGGCCGCGTGCCGGGCCTTCTCGTCGGCGCGCACGGCGGCGCGCAGCGTCGACTCGGCCACCTGCCGCTGCGACGTCCACAGCGCGCGTTCGCGGCGGGTGCGGCGGGTGCCGGACCGGCGCTCGGTGACGACGTTGCCGATGACCAGCACCGGCGACAGGAGGGTGAACAGCAGGAAGGTCGTGCTGCCGGTGACCTGCCACATGACGACGCCGAGCACGAGAGGGGCGAGCACTGCGAGGACCGGAAGCGGGTGTCGCTCGCGCTCGGCCGGCGGCGCCGGGACGACGACCTGCACCAGCGGGACCGGGGGCCGGAGGCGGGGCGGCCGGGTGAAGGCGAGCCGGCCGTCGGCCGCCGGGTGCAGCGGTGCCGGCGGGGCGTCGGCTGCCACCAGCAGGAGGCTCGACTGGCCCACCCGCAGGACAGCACCGGGCGGCAGCGACGCGCCCGCCGGGCCGACGGGCTCGCCGTCGACGGTGGTGCCGTTGGTGGAGCCGAGATCGGTGACGCTCGCGCCGTCGTGGGCCACCCGGACAGTGCAGTGGGTCCGGCTGACGTCCTCGTCGTCGACCCGGACCCCCGCGGAGCGGTCCCGTCCGACGACGACCTCTCCCGGGCTCAGCCGGTGCACGCCCCCGGCGTCCGGGCCGCCGACCACGCGCAGCTCCAGCAAGCCGTCGAGAGCGGGAGCCGGCGGCACGGAGTCCACCTGGAGCAGGGCGCCCTGGAGCAGCGGCGGCACGCCGAGCAGGGCAGTCGGCGGCAGCAGCACGTCATCGACCGACAGCCGCCCCGACGCCCCGGCGGGCAGCACCCGGGACAGCAACGTCGTCGTGACGTCGCCCAGGCAGGTCCCCTCGTGGGCGCGGACGACGACGTCGGCGCGGGCTCCGGTGGCAGGCACGAGCAGTCCGAGGCCGAGCTCCACGTCGTGCGCCTCCCCGTCCCCCGGTGCCATCTGCGGGCCGGTCTACCAGCGCAGGAAGGGGCCAGGGCGTTGTCCACAGGCACGGTCGCGCGCGGCCGTGGACCGATCTGCGATGCGGCTGGTAAGCCTGACCCGTACTCCCGACGACACCGGAGGAGGAGTGCAGATGGACATCCCCACTGCGCGGCACGGCGGGTCCGATGACGGGGCAGACGTGCCGCACCACGGAACAGCGTCGGACGCGAGCGAGCAGGACCCGATCGCCTCGATGCACGACACCGCCGAGGAGGCGGGCGATGAGACCGGACTGGCCGACACCTACTCGATGGACCTGCGATCCGCAGACCAGCTCGGCGTCGCGCTGGACAGGTCGGAGGAGGTACGGCCCGATCTCGCTCAGGGCACGTAGCCCACGGCGCGACTAGGCAGAGAGCTGACAGCACGCGCGCGGCCCACGTGCCGGGTGCGCCTGCGGCCAGTGGACCGTCCTCGACAGCGCATGGCTGCCACGAGGAAGCCGATCCTCAGGGCTGCTCGCCCTGCATCGGCTCCCCGCTGTGCGCTGCTTCGAAGTCGTCCATCGCCTGCAGCTGCTTCGCGGCAGCGCGGCTCGCGATGAGCGGCACCAGGAGCAACGACTCCAGCCTCAGTCGCGGCCCTTGCGCAGGGCGATGCCCTTGGACACCAGCGTTGCCGCGAGCACGGTGATCGCGACGGCCAGCGGGACGTGCAGGGTCGTGTAGCCGTCCTTGCCGTGGTCCACGATCTGGCCGCCGAGGTAGCCGTTGAACAGCATGGCGACGAGCAGCACGGGGGTGCCGATCGACAGTGCCTTCAGGTGCCGGAACTTCACGAAGGCGATGACCGCCGCGACGAAGACCAGGAGCTCGGAGACCTCCGAGATCAGGCCGTGCGCGTCGATGTAGCCGCTGTAGTCGTCCCGCGCGCCATCCTTCTTGAGGAACTGCCCGGCCATGGCGGCCAACGAGAGGATGCCGAGCAGGACCAGGTCCATCAGGACGCTGTACGCGGTTGCCGCGCGTCCGGACGTGGCGGCGGGCGGGCGGTGAGTGGGAGAGGCGGTCGTCGTCATGCAGGCTCCAGGTGATCAGGCGGGGTCGAGGCCGGTCGTCGAGCGAGCGCGTACGCGGCCTAGTGAACGGGGTCGAACCTGAATGCCGCCTGAGCGCCGGTCGGCTTCCTGCGGCGAGTGGAGGTAGCCGGACCGCCCTGCGTTCGGCAACCGCTGTACCCCGCCCTTGCCTGCAGGCACTCCCATGCTTCCACGCCGCGTGTCGGATGTCCTGATCAATCGTCAGACGGAAGATCAAGGCCAGGACGTGGTCGTCCACAGCCACTCCCACGCCGCGGCGATCCGTCATAGGTTCGTCCACCGGCGAGCTGCTGGACGGAGGCGGACGGGGGGCGAGGTGGCTACTGCGGTCGACGCGGTCGAGGCCGAGGTGCGCGAGCTGGTCCGCCGCCGCGGGCTGGACCCGGTCGAGGACCGCGTCGAGATGCGCCGCCTCATCGACGAGGTGGTCAGCGACTACGACGAGCGGGCGCTCACCTCCGCCCTGCCGCCGCTGTCGGACAGCCGCTCCGCGGCGCGTGCGGTGTACGACGCCGTCGCCGGGTTCGGCCCGCTGCAGCGGCACCTCGACGATCCGACGGTGGAAGAGATCTGGATCAACGAGCGACTGACTGGGTAGTCGACGACCTCGTGCAAGGTCGGGCTTCATGGCCCATGGGGTGCGGCCGGGATCGGCCCATGGGTACGCGGACGGCGGGTCGAGGAAAGTCCGGTGCTGCTTGCCGCACGGGGAGGGTTTCTGCCGGCCCATCAGCCCGGTAGCGCGTCCAGGCTGCCGACTGGCGGGATACTGCCGCCGTGCTCGCACTCGGAGACTGCTTCATCGACGTCGGAGCGAGGATCCTGCTCCGCGACGCCGTGCAGCAGCACGTGGAGCCGCAGGCCTTCGACCTGCTCGTGCACCTGCTCGAGCACCGGGACCGGGTCGTGCCCCGCGAGGAGCTGCTCGACGCCGTGTGGGGCGGCCGGTGGATCTCCGACGCCGCGCTGGCGACGCGCGTGAAGGAGCTGCGCCGCGCCACCGGGGATGACGGCGTGCGGCAGGCGGTCATCCGCACCGTCCGCGGTCGCGGCTACCAGCTGGTGGCTCCGGTGTCGGATCAGCCGGCCCCCGGCACGATGCCGGTGCGCGTACCTCCCTCGCTCATCGGTCGTGAACGCGATGTCGCAGAGGTGACGGCCAGGCTCGCCCCCGGACGGCTCGTCACGGTCGTCGGACCAGGCGGGGTCGGCAAGACCAGCCTCGCGCGGGAGGTCGCTCCGCCCACCGCGGTGGTGGTCGACCTCAGCGCTCTCGCCTCCGGCGCCGACCTGCTCGGGGCCATCTCCTTGGCGGCGGGGGTGGTGCTCGACGAGGAGGGCGATGTGGTGGCCGCGCTGCGCCGACGGAATGCGGTCCTGGTGCTCGATGACGCGGACGACCTGGTCGCACCGGTCTCCCGGCTCTGCGACCTGCTGACGGGCGACCGCCTTGCGGTCCTCGTCACCTGCCGCGTACGGCTCGGCAGCCGCGATGAGCAGCTGTGGCCGCTCCTGCCGCTGGCCAGAGACGCCGCGGCTGGGCTGCTCCGCGCGCGAGCGCGCAGCCTCGCCCCCCTCTCCGGGCTGGCGGAGCTTCCCGCGGGGCAGATCGATGTGCTGACGGACGCGGTGGACCGCCTTCCCCTGGCTCTGGAGATGCTGGCGGCGATGGGTGCCGTGCTCGATGCGCAGGCGCTGCACGAGCTCGTGGGCACCCGCCCCGACCTGGTCGCCTCGCCGCACCGCGACGCGCCAGAGAGGCACCGAACGCTGGCGGCCCTCGTACGCACGTCCCTCGACCGGCTGGAGCCTGCGTCCCGGACTGCCCTCGAGGTGCTCACAGTCTTCGCTGGTGCCTTCACCGCAGCGGATGCCATGGGCGTCGTCGGCGACCTCAGCACCGTTCGAGACCTGGTCGACCGCTCGCTGCTCTCGCCGCTGCCGGGGCCGCGCTACCAGGTGCTCAGGACGGTGCGCAACGCCGCGAGGGCGGGGCTCGCCGATGCCGAACGCGACGCGCTCGCACGCCGCCACGCCGACTACGTCGTGGACGTCCTGGAGCAGGCCGACCGGGACCTCCGCGGCCCGGAGGAGGCCGACGCCGCTGCCACGTTCGCCAGGCTCGGTGACGAGGCCCGTGCTGCCCACGCCTGGGCCCGCCAGTCCGCGCCGGATCTCGCCGTGCGCTTGACCGCCTGCCTGCACCTGTACGCCTACTCCCGTCTGTGGGCCGAGCCAGGGGGCTGGGCGAGATCCCTTGCCAGCGAGGGGCTGTGTCCACCTCCCGTCCGTCTCGCCATCGCTGCTCAGGCGGTGCACGAGGGCCGGCTGGACGAGGCGCGGGCCGCGGTCACGGTCGTCCTCGACGACGAACCGGTGCGTGGCCGCGAGCTGATGGCAGACCTCGAGCTCTACGCGGGAAGGACTGCGCAGGCGGCCGAGCATGCCCGGGCACTGGCCGCCACCGGAGACCCGCGGGGTGTCGTCATCGGCCACGTCGACGAGGTCCTCGCGGTGCTCTACGGAGGCGCCCCGGACGAGGCACTCACGATGCTCGACCACGGCCCGGTCGCGGCGGCTCCGTCTGAGCAGGCGTGGCTCGCCTTCGCTCGCGCCGAGGTCCTCGCGAAGCTCGGCGATCTCGACGGCGCCACCCGTGCCGCCGACCTGGCAGTCCGCTCCGGAGAGCAGGTCGGCAACATTCTGGTCACCGCGGTCAGCAGGCTCCTGGGCGCAGAGCTCACTGCTGCCACCGACCCCCGACGCGCGGCTGGGTCGTACGCGGACGTCATCGGGACCTTCCAGGAGCAAGGCGCCGCGGTCCACCTGCGCGTGGCCCTGCGGCACGCCGTCCCCCTGCTCGCGGACCTCGGTCAGCCCGTCGCGGCAGCCACCGTCGGCGCGTGGTGCCTCGGTCGGGACATCAGCGAGGCCGATGCCGCACCGCTCCTGCGCAGCACCGTTGGCCTGCGCGCCGACCCGAGGGCCCACGACCTCGGGATCTTCGAGGTTGCTGACGTGTCGCTGCTGGCGCTGCGCCAGATCCTCACCTGATCTCCACGCCACCCTCATGCAGGCGGGCCGGCGCAGCGCTGAGGTGTGCCTATGACTCCTCCTGGTGACGACCTGATGCTCACGGACGGCGGGCTGGAGACCGTGCTGGTCTTCGAGCACGGCCTCGACCTGCCGGCCTTCGCTGCGTTCCCGCTGCTCGACCAACCCGGGGGACGGGACCTCCTGACGAAGTACCACCACGACTACCTCGAGATCGCCGCCTCCCACGACCTGGGCTACGTCCTCGAGACGCCGACCTGGCGCGCCAACCGGGACTGGGGCGCCCAGCTGGGCTACGCACCGGACGAGCTGCGACGCGTCCTGCATGACAGCGTCGAGCTCGTCGCTGGCCTGCGCGGACCGCGCGACGTGGTCAGCGGCTGCATGGGTCCCCGGGGTGACGGCTACGTCCCGGGCGTCGCGATGCGTCCCGACGAGGCAGCGGACTACCACCGCCCGCAGGTGAAGGAGTTCGCCGAGTCGGGGGCCGACCTCGTCTCCGCCTTCACGCTGTCGTACGTCGACGAGGCCATCGGCATCGCTGCGGCGGCCGCCGAGATCGGGATCCCCGCCGTCATCGGCTGGACTGTCGAGACCGACGGGCGCCTTGCGTCCGGACCCACGCTCCAGGACGCCATCGCCGCCGTCGACGCGAGCACGGCCGGCTCGGTCGCGTGGTTCATGGTCAACTGCGCTCACCCGGACCACGTGGCGCTGGGGCTCGACGACGGTGCATGGACGGCCCGGATCGGGGCGTTGCGGGCCAACGCCTCACGGCTCAGCCATGCCGAGCTGGACGAGGCTGAGCAGCTCGATGCCGGCGACCCCGACGAGCTGGCCGCGGGCTACGCCAGCTTGCGGGCGGGCATGCCCGGCCTGCGCGTCGTGGGCGGGTGCTGCGGCACCGACGCACGCCACGTCGCGGCGATCGCCCGTGAGCTCACTGCGCAGACCGCGGGCGCGAGCTGAAGTGAGCGCCCGATCCGGCTGAGCCCTCGGGGAGCACCTCCCCGGTGGCCGTCCCTGTCGTCCACAGGGCCGTGTCGGACGACCCCGTCCGCCGCTACGTTCTCCTCGGCGGGAGAGCGGTCGGTGGCAGGGGACGGAGCCCGGATGGTCAGCGCTGTGGGCAGCGGCCCGTCCGCTGCCGCGAGGACGGCGTACGACCACGTCGAGGCTGAGGTCCGCGAGCTGGTCCGCCGCCGCGGCCTCGACCCGGTCGAGGACCGCGTCGAGATGCGGCGCCTCATCGACGAGGTGGTCGTCGACTACGACGAGCGGGCCTTGACCTCGGCACTCCCGCAGCTGACCGACGCACGCTCCGCAGCGCGTGCGGTGTACGACGCCGTCGCCGGGTTCGGGCCGCTGCAGCGGCATCTCGACGATCCGAGCGTGGAAGAGATCTGGATCAACGAGCGACTGCCTGGTGGGTTCGCGGAGCGTGGTGTCGAGGGACGACCGTCCGCACGGTCGGCGACTGAGGCAACGGATCGGTAGTGCGGCTGCAGCCACCCGGAGAGTCAGTTCCGCGGCTGGGCACCAACCTGGGGCGGGCGGCGGAGGCATCACTGATGTTGGTCCCGGTCCGCCGACCAGGTCGACCGTGACGAGCACGACGACCAGCCCGCGAGCCGCCTGAACCCGTCGTCGAACTCACCCGCATCTGTCTCTCCGCCGCCCGCCGCTGCTCGCCGCACGCTCGCGTCCGTGCGGCGACGTACCGGGAGCGCGGCCCTGTCCTTCGTCGCGGATGGACGACCCCCCGGCACGGCGCGAGGTCGGCTGCGCCTCGCCGACCTGATCATCCGCCCGACGAGCGCGAGAAGCGCATCGTCGAGCTGGCGCTCGTCGCTCGCACGTCGGTGAAGCCGACCCGCGAGGCCTTCCGACGCCCGCTCAGCCGACCACGTAGCGGGCGACGGCGGCGCCCGTCCAGCGCACCGCCTCCGGGTGCATGACCTGCTCGCGGTTCAAGGCTCCGGCGATGGTCAGCAGCGAGGCACCCGCGAGGTGCATCCTGCGGATGCGCCGCTCGGCGACCGGGTGCAGCGGTTCGTTGTCCGAGCGCCGCCTGCGTTGGGGCGGTGACATGACCGGGTCGACCCGAGCGCACGCGACCAGGGCGGCCGGCAGGTCCTCGAGCGGGACGCCCCGCGACCACAGGAAGCCCTGGCCGAACGGGCAGCCGAAGGCGCGCAGCCAGGCGTACTGCTCGGCGGTCTCGACACCCTCGGCGACGCAGGTGGCGCCGACTGCCCGCCCCAGGCTGACGACGCTGGCGCAGATGGCCTCGTCGTCCTGGCTCCGCCCGAGGCCGGCCACGAACGCCCGGTCGATCTTCAGGGTGCTGATCGGGTAGCGGCGCAGGTACAGCAGCGAGCTCCACCCTGTCCCGAAGTCGTCGACCGCCACCCCGACCCCGAGCGCCGCGAGCTCCTCCAGAGCCAGCGCCGCCGCGCGCTGGTCCTCCACGACCGCCGACTCGGTGACCTCGAGCACCAGTCGGCGCGGATCCAGTCGGCTGGCAGTCAGCGCGGCGCGCACGTGCCCGACGACCCCCGGGTCGCCCAACTGCCGAGCAGACAGGTTGACGGCGATGTCGAGCCCGGCCAACGGGCCGGCGCGGTCGGCGGCGTCCTGGCAGGCCCGCAGCAGCGCCCACCGGCCGAGCGGGACGACCAGTCCGGAGTCCTCCGCGACCGCGACGAACTCGTCCGGACCGAGCAGCCCTCGTCGGGGGTGCTGCCACCGGACGAGGGCCTCGACCGCGATCGGAGCGCCCGTGGTCAGGTCGATCACCGGCTGGTAGTGCAGGACCAGCTCGTCGCGCTCGAGCGCATCCCGCAGCTCCAGCTCGGTCGCGAGGCGGTCGACCAGCACCCGACGCATCTCGCTGCTGAACAGGCGCACCCCGCCCCGGCCGTGCCGCTTCGCGTCGTACATCGCGGCATCGGCGGCGAGCAGCAGGTCCTCGCCGGTCTGACCGCTCTTGGCGACCGCGACGCCCACGCTGGCGCCGACGTGCACCGACTGGCCGACGAGCGCGAAGTCCTGCTCCAGTGCCGCACCGAAGCGCTCGGCGAGGTGCCAGGCCTGCTCGGGCGACCCGAGACCCACCCACACGGCGATGAACTCGTCGCCGGCGTAGCGGGCCAGCGTGTCGTCCTCCCGCACGGTGGCGCGCAGTCGATCGGCGACCTGCACGAGCAGGGCGTCCCCGGCGCTGTGCCCCAGGTCGTCGTTGACCCGCTTGAAGTGGTCGAGGTCGAGGAACGCCACCGCCACGAGCGTGCCGCGCCTGCGGCCGTCAGCCAGGGCGCGGGCGAGCCGGTCGGCGAGCAGCGTCCGGTTCGGCAGGCCGGTCAGGGCGTCGTGCTGCGCCTGGTGGACGAGCGCACGCTCCGTGCCACGCAGCGCGCTCACGTCGCTGTGGGTGATGAGCGCGCCGCGTTCGCCGGCCACCGGCAGCGCCGCGATGCGGACGGTGAACCAGCGCTCGACCTCGGGGCTGTGACAGGCGTACGTCCTGCGGTGCGTGGCCGCGCTGCCCGCCAGGACGCGACGCAGTCCGGTGGCGACGTCCGCCGCGTCCGCCACGTCGAGCTCCCGGTTCGGCCCCGGCACCTGGGCTTCCGGCGTGACGCGGTCGCAGGCGGCGAGGTAGTCGGCACCGACAGCGCGTGAGGTCGGATCGCCGCCGTTCCGGATGCCGAAGCTGCGCCACTCTCCGTTGACGGCGATGACTCGTCCGTCGGCCGCGACGGCGCAGGTGGGTGCGTCGAGCGCGTCGAGGACGTCCTGGACCGCCAGCAACCGCCCAGAGCCGTTCATCGGAGCTCGCGCGACGGGTCGTCGGTCCGGTAGGGGACCGGGTGGTTGCGGCCCAGCTCGGTGTAGCGCTCGTTCAGCGCGTGGGCGACCTGGTCGTTCTCGAAGTCGCTCGTGCCCAGCGCGCCGTGCAGGACGGCCTCGAGCGCCAGGGGATCGGCCAGACCGCCCAGCGAGAAGTAGCGCAGCCACAGGTCCCGGTGGCTGAGTCCGCAGTCCCTCCGCGCTCGCTCGAGCGCGTCCGCGGGCGTCGTCGCGCTCATCGGTCGCCCCCGCCGGGCCCGCCACCCGCTGGCTGCGCGGGAACGTCCTCGCCGGCCAGCACGCCGGCGCAGACGTCGTGCAACGGGACGTCGGTGCGCCTGCTGATCATGCTGAGCGCGACCCAGGCAGCGTCTGCCCCGAGGCCGTCCCGCTGCATCACCCAGCCCTGCGCCCGGGCGATGACGGCACGGGAGAGCAGGGCCTGCTCGAGCTGACCGTCGAGCTGCTCCGACGGCAGGGCCCGGCGCGCCGCGGTCAGGACGAGCGAGGCGTTCAGCGCGAACTGGTCGGCCCACTGCTTCTCGTGCCCGGCGAACGCCCCGGGTGTGCGGGCGTAGATGTTGAGGGCACCGTGGGCTTCGCCCGCGTCGAGCAGGGGGCAGGAAAGCACGCTCTCGATGCCGCGCGCCCGCGCCCGCGGGACGAACTGCGCCCAGCGCTGCTCGTCGGCGAGGACGTCGATGTGGAACCGCTCGCCGAAGCGCGCGGCGTCCAGGCACGGACCCTCGTCGGTGTCGTACTGGTCGTGGTCCATCGCCAGCACCACGTCGTTGCTCGCCGCCACCGTGCCGTAGCGCCCGTCTCGGGGCAGCGTGATGCTGACGCCGTCGGCGTGGCTGATGACCTGCTTGCACATCGTCACGACCAGCTCGAGCGATGCGTCGAAGACCTGGCGGGTCTCCCCGGACGAGGCGCGGGCCAGCAGGCCGTCGACCAGCGCTGTGCTGGGCCGGTCGGGCGAGGCCGGATCGTGAGGTGGCGGGGTCACTGCCCGCCCCCCTGGGGGCGGCCGGGAGACAGGTCGGCCGCGTCGACGCACGGTGAAGCTGGGCGGACGTCAGGTGTGTGAGTCGTCACAGGCGGGGCACCGCCCGCAAGGAAGAGCGTCATCTGGGTCCTCGCTCGCACGCGCCAGGTGGTGCTGGGCGGCGGGGCGATCCCTGGGGCGGGGCGGCTTGCGCGGCCCGGCCCGACCAGCCGGCTGGTCACACAACCGGACTTGAACCGTACGCCTCGGCGTGGAAGTCGTCCACGGAAACAGGCCGAACGGGTGCATGCTGGTCGTGGCAACTCCTGCCGAGGGCCGCGACCGAGCCGGGGGGGCGGACGCAGTGGACGAAGACCTCGCGCTCAGCTTGGACGCCCTCGCCGGGCTGCTGACCGGCCATCACAGCCTCGAGGGGACCCTCGTGCGCATCGCCGGTCTGGCCGTGCACGGCATCCCGGGCGCGCAGGCTGCGGGGCTGACGCTGCTGGAGTCCGACCGTCCGCAGACGGTGGTGGCGACCGACGCGTTCGTGCAGGCGGTCGACGACGTGCAGTACGGCCTCGTCGAGGGGCCCTGCCTGACCGCCGTCGCCGAGAGCCGCACCGTGGTGTCCGGGAACCTGGGCGGGGATGCGCGGTGGCCGCGCTTCGGCCCGCAGGCCGGGCGGCTCGGGGTGCACAGCCTGCTGTCCGTCCCACTGCTCATCGACGGGCGCGCCATCGGCGGCCTCAACGTCTACGCCAAGGCCCGCGACAGCTTCCAGCCGGACGCCGCCAGCATCGGCGAGGCCTTCGCCGCCCCGGCCGCCGTCAGTGTCGCCAACGCCCAGGCGTTCGCCCAGGCCCAACGGCTCATCGACCAGCTGTCCGAGGCGCTGCGGAGCCGGGCCGAGATCGAGCAGGCCATCGGCATCGTCATGAGCCGCACCGGCGGCACCGCCGGGGAGGCGTTCACGCGCCTTCGCGTCGCGAGCCAGCGCCGTCAGGTCAAGCTCCACCTGGTGGCGAGCGAGCTGGTCACGGAGGCGGTGTCGCGCGCGCGGGCGCGCACGGGCGCCGGCCCGGAGCCGGACACCATCTGACGCTGCAGGGAGCCCTCCTCAGAGGCAGCGCCCGGCTGTCCACAGGCTCAGAGCTCGACCTGCCTCGCCGCAGTACCTTTCGTCCCGTGCCCCACGGTCCTGCCCCCGCCGGTCCGGTGCCGTGACGCCGCCGACGAGCCCGGCCCGCAACGCGTACGACCACGTCGAGGCCGAGGTCCGCGAGCTGGTCCGCCGCCGCGGGCTGGACCCGGTCGAGGACCGGGTCGAGATGCGCCGCCTCATCGACGAGGTGGTCGTCGACTACGACGAGCGTGCCCTCACGTCCGCCCTGCCGCCGCTCACCGACAGCCGTTCCGCGGCGCGCGCGGTCTACGACGCCGTCGCCGGCTTCGGGCCGCTGCAGCGGCACCTCGACGACCCGACGGTCGAGGAGATCTGGATCAACGAGCCGGGCCGCGTGTTCGTGGCCCGGCGCGGTCGCTCCGAGCTGACGACCACGATCCTGAACGACGGGCAGGTCCGCGACCTGGTCGAGAAGATGCTGAAGACCACCGGCCGCCGGGTCGACCTCAGCACGCCGTTCGTCGACGCCATGCTCCCCGACGGATCGCGGCTGCATGTCGTCATCCCGGACATCACGCGACGCCACTGGTCGGTGAACATCAGGAAGTTCGTGCTGTCCGCCAACTCGCTGGACGAGCTCGTCGGCCTCGGCACCCTCACCCCGCAGGCCGCGGCC
>JBKJQM010000044.1:0-3254 GCA_046594005.1 Mycobacteriales bacterium | reverse complement strand
TCGCTGTACGACGCGGGGCTCTGGTACTCCACCGGTCTGGGCGACGAGCACACCCACGACGCGCAGATCGGCTTCCTGGTCTGCGGCTACACGCCGGACCTGTGGCGGGCGCTGTTCCGCGTCGACCCGGACGAGTACTTCACCGACCCCGCGGTGACCCTGGCGGCCGACGCCGAGGTGGTCGTGATGCTCCCCAACCCGGTGCAGCCCCACAGCGAGGGCGAGGTGCGGCTCGCCAGCGCGGATCCGCTTGCACCGCCGATCATCTCGCTGAACTACTTCGCCGACCCGCACGACGTGACGGTCATGGTCTCCGTCATGCGCCGCGCGCTCGAGCTGGTGGAGAAGTGGCCGGTGCCCGGCATGGGCCCGCTGCACGTCCCGCCGAAGCTGGCGGAGTCGCACGGGCACGCGCCCGGCGACGTCCCGACCGACGAGCTGCTCGAGGACCTCGCGCGGCACTACGCGCTGACCGTCTACCACGAGACCTCGACCTGCCGGATGGGTGACGTCGTCGACAGCGACCTGCGCGTCAAGGGCGTCGAACGGCTGCGGATCGCGGACGCCAGCGTCATGCCGAACGTGACCTCGGGCAACACCAACGCCCCCACGATCATGATCGGCGAGAAGGCGGCCGAGCTCATCGCGGCGACGCACGGCCTGACTCTGAAGGAGACCGTCGGCTGAGGTGGCGGGCCGGCGTCGGGTGACCGACGCTGGCCCGATGCCCGTCCTGCCCCTCCCGCCCTCCGGCGACGCCGCCGTCGACTGGGTCGCCGAGCACCTCGGCGATCTCTGCGCCGAGCCGCCGCGCGCCAGCAGCATCCGGGGTGGGCAGGCCGCCGCTGACGCCGCGCTCGCGACGCTCGACCTCACCGGCTACGCCTCCCGCCGAAGCACCGTGCTTCCGGTAAAGCGGCGTGGAGCGACGCGGATGTCGCCGTACGTCCGGCACGGACTGCTGAGCCTGCCCCAGCTGTGGGCGGCCGCCCAGGACGCGCCGGGCAAGGACCGGCAGAAGTACCGCGATGAGCTGCTGTGGCAGGAGTACGCCCGGCACGTCTACGCCCGCCTCGGGCCGCAGACGGCGCAGGAGTACCGCGTCGAGCAGCCCCGGCCGCCGCGCTGGCCGGACCCGTGGCCGCGGGAGATGGCCTGCATGGCGTTCGTGCGCGACGAGCTCGAGACCGACGGCTGGCTGGTGAACCAGACCCGCATGTGGGTGGCCAGCCAGTGGAGCGTGCGGGCCGGCCACGACTGGCGCGAGGGGGAGGACGAGCTCTACCGGCGGTTGCTGGACGGGTCCCGCGCCGCCAACCGCCTCGGCTGGCAGTGGACCGTCGGCACGGGATCGGGCAAGGCGTACGGCTTCTCGCGCTGGCAGGTGGAGAAGCGGGCGCCGCAGCTGTGCGCCGGCTGTCCGCTGCGCGACCGCTGCCCGGTGCAGGAGTGGCCGGAGGCGCAGACCGGCGCGCGGGTCGAGCCGCCCGCCGGGCTGGTCGACGGGACGACCGACGGCGGCCCGACCGAGCTGGCGGTCACGGGCGAGCCCGAGGTCGTGTGGCTCACCGCCGAGTCGCTCGGCAGGGAAGACCCTGCGCTGCGGGCACATCCGGACCTGCCGCGGGTGTTCGTCTTCGACGAGCCGCTGCTGCGCCGGCTGCGGCTGACGGGCATGCGGCTGGTCTTCCTCGCGCAGGCGCTGGCCGAGCTGGACGTGCAGGTGCACAGGGGTGACCCCGTGGTGGAGCTCGCCGGCCGGAGCCTGGCGGTGACGCACGCCCCCGTACCCGGCTTCCGGCGCCGGGCGGACCGCCTCGACGTGGCCGTCACGCACCCGTGGCCGTGGCTCGTGCGGCCGGGCAGCGGGTCGCTGCGGTCGTACAGCGCCTGGCGGTCGTCGCACCGCGTCCGCTGAGACGCGACGAGGCCCCTCCCGAGCGGTGCCGGGAGGGGCCTCGTCGATGCAGCAGGAGGGCTACTTCACGTCGTAGCGGTCCAGCATCATGACCTTGTCCCACGCGTCGACGAAGTCCTTCACGAACTCCTCCTTCGCGTCGTCCGCGCTGTAGACCTCGGCGATGCCGCGCAGGATCGAGTTCGACCCGAACACCAGGTCGGCAGCGGTGGCCGTGCGGACGACCTGCCCGCTGGCGTCGACGCCCTGGTAGACGCCGTCGTCCGACGGTGACGTGCGCCAGGAGGTGCTCATGTCGAGCAGCTCGTGGAAGAAGTCCTGCGACAGGACACCCACCTGGTCGGTGAACACCCCGTGCGTCCCGCCACCGGTGTTCGCGCCGAGCACGCGCAGGCCGCCGACGAGGACGGTCAACTCCTTCGCGGTCAGCTCCAGCAGGTAGGCGCGGTCGATCAGCAGCTGCTCCGGGGAGAGCTTCGCGTCGGGCTTCACCCAGTTGCGGAAGCCGTCCGCGCGAGGCTCGAGCCACCGGAACGTGTCGGCGTCGGTCTGCTCCTGCGAGGCGTCGGTCCGGCCCGGCGTGAACGGCACCGTGGCGGTGACGCCGGCGTCGGCGGCGGCCTTCTCGACGGCCGCGCAGCCGGCCAGGACGATCAGGTCGGCGAGCGAGATCGGCGTGCCGAACGACGACCGGACCTCCTCCAGCCTGGCGATGACCTCCGCCGTGCCCGCGTTGACCGCCCAGTCCTTCTGCGGCGCGAGACGCAGCCGAGCGCCGTTGGCGCCGCCACGCTTGTCGGTCGTGCGGTACGAGGCCGCTGAGGACCACGCCGTGTGCACGAGCTGCGACACGGCCAGGCCCGACTCGAGGACCGTGCGCTTCAGCGCAGCGACGTCGGACTCCGAGACCAGCTCGTGGTCGACGGCCGGGACCGGGTCCTGCCAGATCTGCACCTCGGACGGCACCCAGGGGCCGACGTAGCGGGAGACCGGGCCCATGTCGCGGTGCAGCAGCTTGAACCACGCCTTGGCGTACGCCGCCGCGAACTCGTCGGGGTGGTCGCGGAAGCGCTCGGAGATCGCGCGGAACTCCGGGTCACGGGCGAGCGCCATGTCGGCGGTCGACATCATCGGTCGGTGGGTCACCCCGGGGCGGTGGGCGTCCGGGACCGTGGCCGAGGCCGGGTCGGTCGGCTGCCACTGCTTGGCACCGGCGGGCGACTCGACCTGCTCCCACTCCCAGCCGAGCAGCGTGTCCCAGTAGCTGTTGTCCCACTGCGTCGGCGTCGGGGTCCAGGCGCCCTCGAGGCCGGAGGTGATGGTGTCCTCCGCCTTG
>JBKJQM010000417.1:0-9640 GCA_046594005.1 Mycobacteriales bacterium | reverse complement strand
CGAGCTGCCGACGCCGCCCGGCTCGGACTGGACCGGGCACGTGCTGCTGGACTGGGGGCCGGTGCCGGGCTCGTACGGGTGGGTCTTCCCGAAGGGCGACACCCTGACGGTCGGCGTCATCGGCGACCGCAGCCAGGGCGAGGCGGTGCGCTCCTACTACCGGTCCTTCGTGGCGTCCCTGGGACTCGACCTGTCGACGGCGCACCAGGACGGCGGCCACCTCACCCGGGTGCGCGCGCCGGGCTCGCCGTTCGTCAACGGCCGCGTCCTGGTCGCGGGCGACGCGGCCGGGCTGCTGGAACCGTGGACACGTGAGGGGATCTCGTTCGCCCTGCGCTCCGGTGCCCTGGCCGGTGCCGCGGCGGCCGGCGACCCGGCGTCCTACCCGGCGTCCGTGGAGCGCGAGCTCGGTGCCGAGATGGCCGCCGGTCGCCGAGCGCTGGCCGCCTTCACGCGGCACCCGCGCCTCGTGCACGAGGTCATGCGCTCACTGCCCGGCATGTGGGGGCTGTTCACCCGGCTGGTCAGCGGCGAGACCTCGTTGGACCGACAGCTCGAGCGGCGGTCGATCCGCGGGCTGGTCGGGGTGCTGGGCGGCTGAGCCCGCTCTGGCGCCTGACTGCCGTGCTGCGACACGATGGGCCATGGACTACGCCGATGCCGTCGCCGCCTTCTTCCCGCCGCGTCCGGACGGGACACCCCTGCCCGACGTCGTGACCGCCCCGAGCCCGGCGCGTCGCCTCCGTGACGCGTGCGAGCCGGTCGCCATGCACGCGGTCTGGTCCGCCGAGACCAACCGGCGGTTGGCCGACCTGGGCTTGAACTTCCTGACGTCCTACGTCGGCGGGCGCGGCTCCACCCTCGGCCGTCCGAGTGGCGCGGTCGTCGCCTCGGCCTTCGCCTGGTTCGAGCCAGGCCTGGCCGCCGGGCTGTACGACGAGGCCGTCAGCACCGTGCCGCGGGACGAGCTGCTCGCGGTCCGCGATGCAGCGACCACGGACAGCCTGCGCACGGTGCTCGCCGGGGAGGACCCGGCGGAGGTCGCCGATCTCCTCGCCGACGCGGCCGAGCCCGCCGAGGGCGCCGGACGGCCGCTGTTCAGCGGCGTGCGCGCAGCCGGCCGACCCGAGGATCCGGTGCACCGGCTGTGGTGGGCCTGCACGCTGGTGCGCGAGCACCGGGGCGACAGCCACGTCGCGGCAGCTCTCGCCGCCGGCCTGTCCCCGGTCGAGACGAACGTGCTGACCGAGCTGTGGCTGGGCATGCCGTTGCTGTCCTACACCGCCACCCGCGCCTGGTCGCCGGACGCCATGGACGCCGCGGTCGGCACGCTGGCCGACCGGGGCTGGGTCGCCGGCGGCGCGCTGACCGACGCGGGCATCCAGGCGCGTGCGGAGCTCGAGGCCAGGACCGACGCGCAGGAGCAGTCGATCGTGGACCGCCTCGACGACCGGTTGGCAGAGGTCTGCGCGCGGCTCGACGCGTGGGGCGAGCTGTGCATCCGCGCCGGCAGCTTCCCCGCGGACGCCCACAAGCGCGCAGCGGGCTGACCGTCGCCTCCCTCGGGCTCGACCTGTCGACGCGGTCAGCCGAGGCGGCGCCGCCGCAGCTGGACGACCAGCGCGAGCAGCACGAGCCCGAGCAGCGACGTCCACGCCGGCAGGCCGGTCGCCGGCAGGGAGCCCCGCGGGGTGGTCGGCGCACCTGCGCCCAGGCGCGCGTACGACGCGGGACCGAGGTTGACCGGCTGGGCCGCCGTGCCGGTGGTCGCGTCGAGCGCCCGGATCGCGACGTAGCGGGCCGACGTGGGAAGCGCGACGGTCAGCCGCTCCGCACTCCCTGCCGTCCTCGGCGCGGACACGGGGACCGCAGTCGCCGACGTGAAGCTCCGGTCGGTGATCGGGCGGTCCGAGACGCGGACGTCGTACCTCGCGGCCCTGCCGCAGCTGCCGTCGTCGCCCGGTGCCGTGAACGACAGCGACGCCGAGCCGCCGCTGACAGCGGTGCGCAGCCCGGCGATGCGGCCCGGCCGGACCGCGTCGGTGGAGGCGTTCGAGCTGTTCCACCCGTCGTGGCCCCACTCCGGCCAGGACGCCAGGTCGCAGGAGGCGGCCGTGGTCCGCCACGCGAAGAGCGCGCCCTCGCGGGTGGTGCTCGCCACGACGCGGGTGCCGTTGCCCAGCGGGTTGCCGACCGCAGGCGCCACGACGGTCCAGCCCGCGGTGAACTTCGGCCAGCCGGCCGGGTCCAGCGTGCGCAGCCCCGGCTCCTGGCCGAGCGCGTTGAAGGCGTGCAGGTCGTCGTACGCCGTCCCGTCGAGGATCTCCTCCATGCCGTCTCCGTCGACGTCCGCGGACGAAGGGGTCGACAGGAAGTGCAGGTCGTTGGTCTCCCGCGGGAAGGCCGGCAGCTGCCCGCGCGTGGACGTGCTCCAGACGCCGAGGTGGTTGTCGGACAGGACCTGGTCGTCGGGGAGCAGGAGGTCCACGGCCTTGCCGAGCCCGACGGAGCCGGCGGCGACGTCGAGCTGCCCGTCCTTGTCCAGGTCGGTCAGGATGCTGCCGCCGGCTGCGGGGATCGACGGCCGGTCAGGCGAGTTCGACAGCGGGCCGGTGACGCCGGTCTGCAGCGTCTGCTGCGTGCCCGTCACCGGGTTGCGGCCGAGCATCGGCGAGCCGTCGCTCTTGAGCAGGTGGATCGGGCCAGCCGTTCCGTAGGCCGCGACCTCGAGGTCCTTGCCTCCGTCGAGGTTGCCGAGCACCGCGGAGCCCGTCGGGCCGTCGCCGACGACGGGCAGCAGCTCGAGGAAGACCGTGGACAGCTTGGCGGGCCAGCCCGTGAGGAACGCGTTGGCGTTGGGGAACCCGTTGGCGGGGCGACCGGGCCCGCTGCCGTGCGCCGCACCGTCGTGGTGGACGGCGTAGAGGCGGTCGTTGCCGCCGCTGAGCACCTGTCCGACGGCGGGGTTGCTGAGGATCGCGTCGTCGGTGTCGGAGGGCTCCTCGTACTGCTCGTTCGGCGCGATGACCACCTCCGGCGTCCCGTCGCCGTCGAGGTCGCCGACGGACGGCGACGTCACGATCTTCGCGCCGTTGAGGACGCGGGTGCCCGCCTTCTGCGTGATCTCGTGCGTGTCCGGATCGACCTTGTCGACCATCGCCGGGTCGCGCAGCATCACCGGCCAGCCCTTCACGGGCGTGCCATCGGCGTGCCATGCGTAGACGTGCCGGTCGGCGCCGCCCTGCAGGATCTCGAGGCCGGGGTGCGCCGAGTCGATGTCGGCCAGCGTCGGAGCGCTGAGGAACCACCAGGCCGTGCGGTTGCTCTGCGTCCGGCGGTTGACCAGCTCGGGCACGACGTCCGGGTCGTTCGGCAGCGGCGACCCTGCCCGCGGATAGCTGCCCGGGACGAGCTTCGGGTGCCGGGCGTAGAAGCCTGCAGCGCGGTCGGCCGGCTGCGGCGAGCTGTAGGCCGGGTTGCTGCGGACCGGGAAGCCGGACAGCACCTTGCCGAAGCGGTCGAAAGCCGTGACCCGTCCTGCGAAGTCGGGGACCACCACCTCGAGGCGCCCGTCCCTGTCGAGGTCACCGATCGCCGGCGGTCGCAGCGTCGCGCTGTAGATCGGCCGGGTGATCTCGCTGCTGTTGTAGGCCTTCGCTGTCGGCAGCGCCGCTGACGGCAGCGGCGTCGTGTGCACGGGCCAGCCCTTCAGCTCCCCGCCGTCGGCCACGTAGGCGTGGATGAGGCCGTTGCTCGTCGCGACGACGAGCTCGTCCTTGCCGTCATCGTCCAGGTCGGCGAACCGCGGCGCCGCAGCGCCGTCGCCCTGCAGGTCCTTCGGGAACCCGGGCAGCAGCGCCGGGTCGTCGTGCAGGTTCATGTCCTTGGTGGCGATGCCGGCGAGCGGCCCGCCGCGGCTGTCCTTCATCACCGTGCCGCGGCCGTCCTTCGCCGTGACCGTCATCGAGATGATGACGCCGAACTTGTCGGGGATCTGGCGGTTCTCGTGGTCACCGCGTCCGGTCAGCGGGTCGACCGCCGGGCCGGTGCTGCCGCGGCCGAGGGTCGGCGCGCTCGTGTCCGCCGCGTCGAGTGCGGCCTTCACCTTGGCGGGGTCGATGGTGGCGACCAGACCTGAGTACGGCGCGCTGCCGCTCTTCTTCGTCAGCGTCACGCCGTCGGTCGTGTAGGCGGGCGCCGCGTTGGTGTCGCGCCAGCTCCACACGCCCCACTTCACCGAGACGTCGTACGACGCAGCGCGGCGCGCGGCGACCGTGCCGATGACACGGATCGGCGTCGTGGTCGGCGCGATGGCGTACCACTTGGGAGAGTCGATGTAGGACTCCGGCGGGATCTGGCCGGCGTCGACAGCGCGGACGATGCTGCTCGCGTTGATGCGGCCGTAGCCGAAGAACGGGTCGTAGCCGGGCGTGGCCGGATAGCGCTCCGTCGCGACCGGCGCGTCGGTCTTCTGCTCCTTGCCGGTGTTGTCGATGTCGTCGGCGGTCGTCGCGACCAGCTGGTGGATCTCCTCGGCGGACAGCCCGGAGCCGGCCGGCACACCGCCGGGGCCGTCGAGAAGGCCGTAGTCCTTGATCTTGTGCTGCGCGACGGCGTTGCGGGCGGTGGCGTACGCGAGGCCGGCCATCCCGGCAGCACGGCCGACGGCTTCCGAGGAGCAGGAGTTCGCGGGCACCGACGCCGTGATGTAGGCGCCGTAGTTCGTGCAGCCGCGGAACTGCAGGTACGACCCGGACGCGCTCGCCGTTCCGCCTGGAGTGGCGAGATCGGTCTGCGGCTCGCCGATGGCGTTGAAGACGCTCGCGTGCTCGAGCTCGGACGGCTGGTTGTGGTGGCCGGCGGACTCGTCGGCGGCGGACGCGATCAGGGCGACCCCGCGGCGGTAGGCGTAGTCGACCGCCTCCTGCGCGAAGCGGCTGTTGTTCAGCGTCCCGAGGGCTGACTGGATCAGGCTGGCGCCGGTGTCCGTCGCGAACAGCACCGCCTGACCGAAGGCGTTCACGTCCGCGATGAACGAGTCGCCGACGCGCAGCACCATGATCCGGCAGTTCGGGCAGGTGCCCGCGTCGCCGCCGTTGTTCGGCTCCGCCGTGGAGTCGCGGGCCTCGCCCGATCCATGGCCGTACTGGAACTCGTCGTACGGGTCGTTGTCGCCCTCGTAGGTGTCCCAGCCGGAGATGTTGTCGGCGTAGCCGTCGCCGTCGTCGTCCTTGCCGTCGGAGAACAGGAAGATGAGCTCCTCCGGGTCGATCACGCCGTTCTTGTTGAAGTCGGTGTCGTCCGTGCCCGCAGCGCCGCGCACGCGGCTGTCGCCGGTGCCCCCGCAGGTCTTGGGCTCATCCCACTTCGGGCACCAGTCGCGCATGTCGACCTGGCCGTTGCGGTCGCGGTCGTAGGGGTGCGCCGCGTCCCGGGTGCCCCAGTCGGGCTCGGGCAGCTCGCCGGTGTTCAGGAAGAACTTGTTGTTGAGGTCCTTGACGACCTCTGGCGTCGTCCACCGGATGCCGGAGTCGGTGTTGCCGATGACGACGTCGGGCCGCCCGGTCGAGACCTCCCAGGCCCTGTCGACGCTGGCGCCGGTGACGTTGTGCAGCTCCTGCGGATCCTGCTCGTTCAGCGCGGTCTGCGGCGTGCAGTGCGGGTCGCCGGTCCCGTACAGGTCGCAGGCGCTCCTCGAGGAGTACTTCCAGCCGTCGTCGCCGAGGTCGGTCGGCGGGTACTGCGTCGAGGTGCTCCGCAGGTAGTCCTGGTAGGCGTACGGGTCCGACCCGGGCTTGCCGCCGTAGGGCGACTCGGCCCCGGCGGGCGAGGCCACCACGACCAGACCGGTCAGGGCGGCGACTGCGGCGGCGAGGACACGGCGGTTCACGTTCACGGCGCTCCCAGGGTGGTTTTGCCCGGCAGTGTTCCACCGCGAGGAGCCGCGTGGGGCACGCGTCGCCGCGGTGCGGGGGTCGTCACTGACGACCGTGTCGCGGTGGTCGTCCGTCAGCCGCTTCTCACCGAGAGTCGCGGCCCGTCAGCCCTTCGTCTGGAACAGCTCGAGCGCGACGCCGTCAGGGTCGCGGAGCTCCACGATCCTGGCCGCCCCCAGGTCCTTGACGTCCTCGTACGCCACGCCCAGCTCGTCGAGCGCGGCCACGGCTGCGTCCAGGTCGTCGACGTGGAAGGCCAGGTGGTCCAGCCCGACCCGCTCGGTGTCGAAGGCGTCCGTCTCTGGGGCGACCGGCCGCAGCCCGAGCAGCTGTCTACCGGGCAGCGCGCAGATGAGGCCGCCGTACAGGAAGCCGAGCGCCTCGCGCGTGGCGTCGTCGGCGTCCGCCGGTACCTCGTACGCCACGGGGAACCCGAGATCCCGCAAAGATCACCCTGCAGCCGCGAGCGAGGTCACGGGCCGAACTCGGCCCGCACCGCGTCCCCGTGCTCGTCCAGCTCTGGAGCGGCAGGGCGGACGAGCGGGTCGTCGTGCGCCGAGCTCTTGACGGGGTTGCCGGGACCAGGCAGGCCGCCGGCGTCCACGACCATCCGCCGGGCCGCGGCCTGCTCGCTGCCGACCGCCTCGGCCACCGTGCTGATCGGACCGCACGGGACCCCGGCCAGGTCGAGGACGTCGAGCCAGTGGTCGGCCGGTGATGTCCGCAGCACCGCCTCGAGGTCGGCCTTGAGCTCGGCGCGGTGCGCGTGCCGGGCCGAGTTCGAGGCGTAGCGCGGGTCGGCCGCCAGCCCGGGGACGCCCAGCGCGCGGACGAGGTCCATGAAGAGCCCGTCGTTGGCGGCGCAGACGGTGATGTCCCGGTCCGCGCAGCCGAAGGTGTCGAACGGCGCGATCGCGAAGTGGGCGTTGCCGATCGGCGCCGGGTCCTGGCCGGTCGCGAGCCAGGACAGCGCTGCGCCCTCCAGCAGGCTGACCGTCGAGTCGTACATGGCGATGTCGAGGTGGGTGCCGCGGCCGCTGGTGGCTCGCCCCAGGAGCGCGCTGGTGATGCCGCCGAAGGCGTACAGCCCCGCCGACAGGTCGGCGACCGGGACCCCGGGCTTGACGAGCGTCCCCGTGCTCTCGACGCCCGTGATGGCCATGATCCCGCTCATCCCCTGCACCACCGCGTCGTAGGCGGGGCGCTGCGACCAGGGCCCGGTGTGCCCGAACCCGCTGATCGAGCAGTAGACGAGCCGCGGGTTGAGCTCCAGCAGCGCCTGCGGGCCGAGGCCGAGCCGCTCCATGACGCCCGGCCGGTAGTTCTCGACCAGCACGTCCGCCCGCGCGGCCAGCCGGCGCGCCACCTCCAGGTCGGCCGGGTCCTTGAGGTCGAGCGCGACGGACTGCTTGCCGCGGTTGACCCGGGCGAAGTACAGCGAGCGCCCGTCGAGGTACGGGCCGTACGACCTGCTGTCGTCGCCGGTGCGCGGCCGCTCGACCTTGACGACCCGCGCGCCGAGGTCGGCCAGCATCATCGAGGCGAACGGCCCGGCGAGCACCCGGCTGAAGTCGGCGACCAGCAGACCCGCCAGCGGCCCCGACGTTGCCGGGACGTTGCGATCTGGAGACGACACGCGTCCCATCCTGCCCTCGACGGGAACGTGCGCCCGACCTGTGGTGTTGTTCCCCTTGTGAACGCCACTGTGACCCCGTCCGCCCCCACCCTCACCGCTGCCGACCGCTGTGACCGCTGTGGCGCGCAGGCGTTCGTCCGAGTCCTGCTCACCTCGGGCGACCTGCTGTTCTGCGGCCACCATGCCAAGGCCTACGAGGACAAGCTCAAGGCCACCGCTGTCGAGTGGGTCGACGAGACCGCCTCGCTGCAGAGCTAGGCACCTGCCGCTCGTACGACGGCCGCCGTCCTCCCCGCCGGGGGGACGGCGGCCGTCGGCGTCTGCGGCACGCTCGGCGCCGCTGCTCCTGGCCTGGGCCACCGCGGCCGCGCTGGCTCTCCTGTCCGGGGTGCGCGCGCTCGGCGTCGAGCGCGGGACCCTGCTGGTCCTGCTCGTGGGCGCGCTGCCGTTGACCCTGCTGCCGGCGTACGTCCTGCTCGCACTCGCCGCGGCCTGGCGGCGCAGAGGGCTCGCGGCCGTGGCCGCCGGCCTCGTCGTCGTCCACCTCGCCGTGATCGCCCCCTCCGTCGGCGCCCGCGACCTGCCGGACGGCGTGGACGCGGCGCCGCGGCTGCGGGTGGTCGTCTCGAACCTCTACGTCCTCAACCCGGACCCGGAGGCGGCCGGCCGCTTCCTGCGCACCCTGGACGCGGACGTGGTGGTGCTGCCCGAGCTCGACCGCAGGGGCCTGGCCGCGCTGGAGGCGTCGGGGCTCACCCGGGACCTCCCCCACGTGGTGGCCGAGCTCGGGACGCGCGAGGAGACCGTCGGGCTGCTCAGCCGACTGCCGCTGACCGACGGGGCGACGCGGTCGGCCGGGGGCCGGGAGCTGCCGCGCGCCACGGTGCGCGTGGGCGGGACCGACGTACGGCTGCTCACCGCCCACCCGCTGCCGCCGATCTCGGTGTTCGAGGGTCTGTGGCGGCAGTCGCTGGCCGACCTCGCCCGGGAGGCTCGGGCGACCCTCGTGCCCGAGGTGGTGCTGGGCGACCTCAACAGCGACCGGGACCACGCGGCGTTCCGACGGCTGCTCGACACCGGGCTGCGTGATGCGCACGACGAGCGCGGCCGCGGGCTGGCGCGCACCTGGCCGGCCGGGTTCCCGCTGCTGCACCTGGACCACGTGCTGGTGCGCGACGGCGAGGGCGGCCGCATCGTGGTGCGGCGCGTGCGCGAGGTGCGGCTGCCTGGCAGCGACCACCGGTCGGTCGTCGCCGACCTGGCGGTCCTGCCCCGTTAGGGGGCGCTGGCGCGGGCAGCCCAGCGGCCCGACCGGTGCTCGACCTCGAGCGGGAGGCCGAACGCCCGGGACAGCAGCGGACCCGTCAGCACCTCGGCGACCGGACCGGCGGCGACGCTGCGCCCGCGGGACAGCAGCAGCGCGTGCGTAGTGCCGATCGGCACCTCCTCGACGTGGTGGGTGACCAGCACGCTGGGCGGTGACGTCGGGTCCTGGGCGAGCCGGGTCAGCAGGCGCAGCAGGGCTTCTCGTGCTCCGAGGTCCAGCCCGGCTGCGGGCTCGTCGAGCAGGAGCAGCTCGGGGTCGGTCATCAGCGCCCGGGCCAGCAGGACCCGCTTGCGCTCGCCCTCCGACAGGGTCCCGAACCGCCGGCCCGCGAAGGCCCGCAGCCCCGTGCGGGTCAGCAGCGCCTGCGCCCGCGCGACGTCGGCCGGGTCGTAGCGCTCCGACCAGCGGCCGAGCACGCCGTACGCCGCCGTGACGACGACGTCGAGCGCCTTCTCGTGCGGCGGGACCCGGTCGGCCAGCGACGAGCTCGACAGCCCGACCCGGGTCCGCAGCTCGCCGAGGTCGGTCCGACCGAAGCGCTCCCCGAGCAGGTCGACGGTCCCGCTGGTGGGGAACAGGGCCGCACCGGCGATCTGCAGCAGGGTCGTCTTGCCGGCGCCGTTCGGCCCGAGCACGACCCAGCGCTCGCCGTCGCGCACGGTCCAGTCGACGGCGGACAGCAGCGTCGCGCCGTCACGGACGACGCCGACACCGGACAGCTGCAGGGCGATGCTCATCGCC
>JBKJQM010000294.1:0-6822 GCA_046594005.1 Mycobacteriales bacterium | reverse complement strand
GCGGGTCGCAGCGGAACACCAGCGAGCTGTCCCCCACGTCGAGCCGGTTCCCGTCGTGCAGGTGGGCGTGCGCCACCGGCACCCCGTCCACGGCGAGGCCGTTGAGGGCTCCGACGTCCTGCGCCCGCACCGTGCCGTCGGCCCCGACGTCGAGCACCGCGTGGTGCGGTGAGACCGTCTCGTCGTCCAGCCGGACGTCGGCGTCCGGCGCGCGGCCGACGACCACGCGCCCCACGGGCAGCGCCACCTCCAGCAGCGTGGCGCCGACCTCGTCGTGCGGCAGAGCGCCGCGCCCGTGGACCGCCGCGAGGCGCGGGTTGCCGGGGAGGACGGCGCCGGCGGCCAGGCGGTCGGACAGCGTCGGGATGGCTGAGCCGGTCGGTCCGCCGGTCGCCGGACGCGTGGGCGCAGGGCTTTCTGCGGCGGCGCTGCGCTGACGGGACGCCCGGCGTCGGCGCAGCACCAGCAGGCCCCCGCCCAGCAGGGCGAGCAGGGACAGCCGGAGCGAGCGGTGCGCGCGCGGGGGGCGCTCCGGCGCGACATGCTGCGCGCGGGTCACCGCGCCGATGCGGGCACGTCGGCCGGAGCGGCCGCGGCCGCTGCCCGCCCGTTCGGCAGCTTGGTGAGGAAGGGCAGCACCACCGCGACGAGGGCGATCACGGCGATCGCCGTGTAGCCGCGGGTGTAGTCCTTGTCGTCCCCGATCAGGCGCGCCGCGATGGCCGGACCGGCCACGCCGCCCAGGCTCCACGCGACGATCATGAGGCCGTAGATCGCACCGGCGTGCTTGACCCCGAAGTAGTCACCGGCCGTGGCCGGCATGGTGCCGAAACCGCCGCCGTAGCAGAGGTAGATGACGGCGGCGAGGACGAAGAACAGGGCGGCGTTGCTGGCGTGCGGGAGGAGGAAGAAGCACAGCGCCTGCAGCCCCAGCATCGCCACGAAGGCCGGCATCCGACCCACCCGGTCCGACGCACCGGCCCAGACGATGCGGCCCGCGCCGTTGAAGACGGCGAGGAACCCGACCGCGCTGGCCGCCGCCGTCTTGCTGTAGCCGGCGATGTCGGTCGCGCTGGCTGCCGCCTGCGAGATCAGGGCGATGCCGGCTGCGGTGTTCAGAGCCAGGATCGCGGTCAGCAGGTACCACTGACGCGTGCGCAGCGCCTCGCCCTGCGTGTAGCCCTCGGTCACCGCGCTGCCGCCGGTCGGGGCGGTGTAGCCGGGGACGGTGAAGCCCTCGGGCGGGTTGCGGAAGAACGACGCGCCCACCAGCGCCATGACCAGGTAGGCGATGCCGAGCGGGAGGAACGCCCGGGTGGGCACGTCGGGGTTCCGGTCGATGAGGCGCTGCGCCACCGGCGAGGTCAGGACCGCTCCGAAGCCGAACCCGCCGACAGCCAGCCCGGTGATGAGCCCGCGCTTGTCCGGGAACCACTTCTGCAGCATGGCGATCGGCACGATGTAGGCGAGCCCCAGCCCGAGCCCGCCGATCACGCCGTAGCCGAGGACGAGCAGCCAGAGCTCGTCACGGCTGCCGGCGGCGGAGGCGAGCAGCGTGCCGAGCGCGTACAGGGCACCGCCGGCGAGGGCGACGGTGCGCGGCCCGCGCCGGTCCTGGATGCGCCCGCCGATGTAGGTGCCGATGAAGATGACGCCGATCGTCACCTCGAACGGCAGCGCCGACTCGGTCTTGCTGAGCTGGAAGGGCTCTGCGGCCTGCAGCGCCTTGGAGAACACGCTCCAGGCGTAGACGGCGCCGATCGAGAACTGCAGGAGCAGCGCGGCGCCGACCAGGCCCCACCTGCCCCCCGTACCGGTGGACTGCGTGTCCTGTGCGGCTGTCGCCATGGTCGCTCCCGTCGGGGCTGAGCTCAGGTCGTGCCGGACGCCTGCCGTGCTGCGAGCCGCTCCCGCTGCGGCACGACGGTGTAGCGGGGGTCGCGCGCGGACTCCTGTCCCGCTTCGAACACCCCGAACCTCATGCAGGCAGATCCGGCCATCAGGGCGGCGCCGGACACGACTGCGGCGGCGCGGCTGCGACCCGCGAGCAGGAGGGTGCCGGCCGTGCCGGCGAGCGTCAGCGCCGTGCTCGCGCGCATCAGCCGCCCGGCCTGCCCCTCGTGCAGCGGCTCTGCGGTGATGCCCATCGCCTGCTCCATCTTGTGCTCGACGGCGAGCTCGAGCAGCGCGCCGCCGACGGCCAGCCGGCGTGCGGGTCCCGCCTCGGACACCGGCGCGCCGATCATGCCGAGCCCGCCGGAGGCCGCGGACGCCGAGCCGACGAAGACGAAGGGCAGGTGCCGGTGGGCGGCGTGCCAGGTCGGCGTGGCGGTGTCGGTGAGCAGCACCGCGGTGTAGGACGCGACCGCGGGCGCGACGACGGCGGCGAGCAGCCCCGCAGGACGACCGGACAGCCCGAGCAGGCGCCCGAGCAGGCCGTCCCGCAGCCGCCTCGGCAGCACTCCCCGCAGCTCGCTCACGGCAGCCAGGCCGGCGAACGGTCCGTAGGCGGTGAGGATCCAGGTGCCGACGGACATCGGCGAGGTCGGCTTGGCCACCCGGAGCATGTGGTGGAAGCGCGACGGACGACCCAGGTCGTGCACCAGGGCGATCATGCTCAGCGTCAGGGCCGTCAGCGCCCCCAGGCGCCCCGTGCGGCGCAGCGCCGGACGACCCGTGAGCTCTGCCCCCGCCGACAGCAGCGACGAGCCGGCGGCCACCCCGCCCATGAACAGGTACGCCGGGATGTCCTTCTCCCACGGCGACGCCTTGACGATGGGCCGGCCGTAGTACGACGTGAACTCCGCGTCCGGGACGACGGCGTTCTTGTCGCCTCGCTTGCGCCGGCCCGGTCGACGCCCGCCGGCCTGCCCGGTCAGCGCCTGCTCCGCCCCACGCGTGTCGACGGGGCCGGTACGGGTGACGGCGTTGGGGCTGCCTGCTGCGTTCGTCATCGGCTGCCGCCCGCGCCGAAGACGGCCACCGCGCCCGCGAGCATGGTGAGCGCGGCCAGGCCCGCCTTGCGCCACATCTGCGGAAGGTCCTGAGTGGTGACCACCGGGTCCGGCGGGAGCCCGTAGACCTCCGGCTCGTCCAGCAGCAGGAAGAACGCGCCGAGCCCGCCGACGCCGTCGTGCGTGCTCTCGCCGTACAGCCGGGCGTCATGGACACCGGCCGCGTGCAGGGCGTCGACGCGCGCCTGCGCCCGCTCGCGCAGCTCGTCGACGTCGCCGTACTGGATGGACTGCGTGGGGCAGGCGGTCGCACAGGCGGGCTGCAGCCCGTCGCCGATGCGGTCGTAGCAGAGCGTGCACTTCTGCGCCACGCCCTCGTTCTTGGTGACGCCCTTCTCGCCGACGCGCCGGTCGATGACGCCGAACGGGCAGGCCGGAACGCAGTAGCCGCAGCCGTTGCAGATCTCGTCCTGGACCACGACAGTGCCGAACTCGGTGCGGAACAGCGAGCCGGTAGGGCAGACGTCGAGGCAGGCCGCATGCGTGCAGTGCTTGCAGACGTCGGACTCCATGAGCCACCGGAACTCCGTGCGGGGAGCACCCTCGGCAGCGCCGGGCAGCGTCATGCCGGGCATGCCCAGGTCGACGCGGTTGGTCGTCCCGAGCGTGTTCCGGTCACCGGACAGCGCGCTGTCGGCCGCGCGGTTGAGCACGTCGCTCGCCGGCGGTCCCACCGGCGTGCCCTCCATGCCGGGCTCCTGCGCGCCCAGGGGCTTGGGCTGCTCGATGAACTTCACGTGGCGCCAGGTGTCCGCCCCGAGTGCACCGCTGTTGTCGTAGGACGAGCCGAGGAAGTTCATGCCGTCCTCCGGCACGGCGTTCCACTCCTTGCACGCCACCTCGCAGGCCTTGCAGCCGATGCAGATCGAGGTGTCGGTGAAGAAGCCCTTGCGGGGCGGGTGCTCGGCCTCGGCCCAGCCCGCGTCCGCGGCGGGGTCGTGCAGCGGGCCGGAGTACGAGTTGCTCACGTGGCGGGGCCTTCCGGTTCGGCCGGCGGGGTCAGCCTGAGGTTGCCCGTCTCGACGGTGATGCCGGCCCGGCTGCGGTACTCCTCCACGAAGCGGAGCAGCTCCGGTCCCCGCGGACGACGGCCCGGCTGGATGTCGCACGAGGCGACCTTCGACTCCTGGATGTGGACGTTGGCGTCGAGTGCCAGCCCGAACAGGTCGTTCGCCGAGTCGCCGCTGACGATCGCGTCCTTGCCGACCCCCCAGTGGTACGGCAGCCCGATCTGGTGGATCGTCCGGCCGCCGACCTGGAGCGGCACCACGCGGTCCGTGACGAGCACGCGCGCCTCGATGGCCGTGCGCGCCGTGACGATGGTCGCGTAGCCGAGGTGCTCGAGGCCGCGCTCACGGGCCAGCTCCGGCGAGATCTCGCAGAAGAACTCCGGTTGGAGCTCGGACAGGTACGGCACCCACCTGCTCATGCCGCCGGCGGTGTGGTGCTCGGTGAGCCGGTACGTCGTGAAGACGTACGGGAACACCTCGACGCCGGGCTCGGTGGCCGACGGGTTGGAGAGGTTGTCCTTGCGCTTGTATACCTCGCGGGTCGGGTTGGCCTGCTGGTGGTACAGGGCGTTGCGCACCGGCGACTCGTGCGGCTCGTAGTGCGCCGGCATCGGCCCGTCGAGCAGCCCGCTCGGCGCGTACAGCCAGCCCTTGCCGTCCGCCTGCATGATGAACGGGTCGTCACCGGCCAGTCCCTCCGGTCCGCTGGCACCCGGCTCCGGGCGGTACGACGGCGCCTTGTCCTTGGGAAAGTCGGGCACGTCGTGGCCGGTCCACTCCTGGGCGTCCTCGTCCCACCAGACGTAGGCCTTGCGCTCGCTCCACGGCTTGCCGTCGGGATCGGCGGAAGCCCGGTTGTAGAGCGTGCGGCGGTTCATCGGCCACGCCCAGCCCCACTCCGGTGCGACCCAGCTCTGCTCACTGCCGGGCGTGCGCCGGTCGGCCTGGTTGACGCCGTCCTTGTAGACGTTGGTGTAGATCCAGCACCCACCGGAGGTCGACCCGTCGGCCTTCATCTCGGTGAAGCTGGTGAGGAACTGACCGGCCTTATCCCCCGTGAGGAACTGCCCGTTGATCTCGCGGAGGACCGCGTCGCCGCTGGGTTCCTCGGTCTCGCCCTCGACCGGGTAGTCCCAGGTGAGGTCGAGCAGCGGCTGGTCCTTGTCCTCGGTCGAGCCGGCGTAGCGCTCACGGAGCATCCGCCCGAGGTGGAAGTAGAAGTGCAGCTCGCTACGGGCGTCGCCCGGCGGCTCCACGGCCTTGTGCCTCCACTGCAGGAGGCGCTGCGTCTGGGTGAACGAGCCCTCCTTCTCGGTGTGCGTCGCGGCCGGGAAGAAGAAGACCTCGGTGCCGATCTCCTCCGTCGTCAGCTCGCCGGACTCGATCTCCGGCCCGTCCTTCCAGAAGGTCGCCGTCTCGATGAGCTGCAGGTCGCGCACGACCAGCCACTTGAGCTTGGCCATGCCGAGCCGCTGCAGCTTGCCGTGCGCGGAGCCGACGGCTGGGTTCTGACCGACGACGAAGAACCCGTCGACCTTGCCGTCATTCATGTCGAACGCGGTCTGGTACGTGCCGTGGTCGCCGGTGAGCCGCGGGAGGTAGTCGAAGCAGAAGTCGTTCTCCGGCTGGGCCTTCTCCCCCCACCAGCTCTTGAGCAGGCTGACGGAGTAGGCGTCCGCCTTGGTCCAGAAGCCCTTCTGCTCGGGGCTCGCGATCCCAGCCAGGTAGTCCTGGAAGGTGTCGTGCTCGCCGGCCTTCGGCATGGGCAGGTATCCGGGCAGCAGGTTGAACAGCGTCGGGATGTCCGTGGACCCCTGGATGCTCGCGTGGCCGCGGAGCGCGAGGATCCCGCCACCCGGACGGCCCATGTTGCCCAGCAGCAGCTGGATGATCGCCGAACCGCGGATGTACTGGGCGCCCACGGAGTGGTGCGTCCAGCCCACGGAGTAGACCCAGGCGGTCGTCCGGTCGCGACCGCTGTTGGCGGTGACGTCCTCGCAGACCTGCAGGAACAGCTCCTTCGGGACGCCGCAGACCTCCGCGACCATCTCGGGGGTGTAGCGGGAGTAGTGCCGCTTGAGGACCTGGAAGACGGTGCGCGGGTGCTGCAGGGTCTCGTCCCGCTGGACCCCGGAGTGCTCGAGGTTGGCGCCGCGGCCGCCGAGCTCGTGGCCCGATCCGCGGTCCTTCTTCGAGGCCGGGTGCTCGCCGTCGCCACCGCCGCCATGGCCGCGGTCGTGCAGGTTGCCGCCGGCGGCGTCCCCCAGGTCGGCCGAGGCATCCATGCCCTGCCCGTCGTACGCCCAGCTCTCCTCGTCGTACGTGGCCGTCTTGGGGTCGTAGCCCGAGAACAGCCCGTCGAGGTCGTCGGTGTCCTGGAAGTCCTCGCGGACCAGCGTCGCGGCGTTGGTGTACGCGACGACGTACTCCTCGAAGTACTTCTCGTTCTGCAGGATGTAGTTGACGATGCCGCCCAGGAAGGCGATGTCGCTGCCGGCACGCAGCGGCACGTGGGCGTCCGCCACCGCCGAGGTGCGCGTGAAACGCGGGTCGATGTGGATGACCTTCGCGCCGCGCGCCTTGGCCTCCATCACCCACTGGAACCCGACCGGGTGGCACTCGGCCATGTTCGAGCCCTGGATGACGATGCAGTCAGAGTTCTGCAGGTCCTGCAGGAAGGACGTGGCTCCGCCGCGTCCGAACGAGGCCCCCAGACTGGGGACGGTGGCGCTGTGTCATATGCGCGCCTGGTTCTCGACCTGGATCGCGCCCAGGGCCGTGAACAGCTTCTTGATGAG
>JBKJQM010000139.1:0-8426 GCA_046594005.1 Mycobacteriales bacterium | reverse complement strand
CGACAGCGTCGCCGCCGAGCTCAACGGCCGCCCCCGCCAGACCCTTGAGTGGCGCACCCCAGCCGAGAAGCTGGCCGACCTCGTTGCACCAGCCGCTTGACACCGCCCGGCGTGTCGCCGACAACATGCGGAAGATCACCGGGGCGGGGCGGGGCGGGGCGGCCCGAGCCGGGGGTCGCGATCTACTCCGGGGCGGCCCGGTCCAGCGTGGCGTTGAGCCGCGCGAGCAGGCTCGCCAGCTGCTCGACGTCGTGCTCCGGCCACTGCGCGAGCCGGGCCCGGAAGCGCGCCCGGCGCGACGCCGCTGCCTCCGCATGTCGCCGCCGGCCCTCCTCGGTCGCCACGAGCAGGAACGCCCGGCCGTCGCTGGGGTCCGTACGCCGCTCGACGAGGCCGACCTGCTCCAGCCGGGAGACCTGCCGGCTGATGGCGCCCTTGTCGACCCCGAACTGCGCGGCCACGTCGCTGGCGCGCAGGCCCTCGCCCTGCACGACGGCCGACAGCAAGGCGTACGCCGACCCGTCGAGGTCGGGGTGGACCTGACGGCTCAGCTCTCCGGCGTTCGCGCGGGCACGTCGGAGCAGCAGCGAGAACTCCCGCTCCAGCGCCGCCAGGTGGGGCTCTTCGGCAGTCACAGCTGCGCCAGCCGAGCGACCTCGGCCCGCAGCGCGGCGACCTCCTCGCGCAGCGCCGCGACCTCGTCCGCCAGGGACGGCGGCGGCGGCGGCGCTGCGGCCGCGGCGTCCGGGGAGCCCGTGAGCAGCTGCGCCCACCGCTGCTCCTTGCGCCCGGGCTGCCGCTCCAGCCGCACGGCCAGCGGCTCGTCGCGCGCGGACAGCAGGGCCAGGTCCGCCTCGACCTGCTCGACGGAGGCGTACGGGTGCATCCGCTCGGTGCGGGCGCGCAGCTCCGCCGCCGTCTGCGGACCCCGCAGGAGCAGGACGGCCAGCAGGGCCACGGGTCCGCCGGCCAGGTCGAGGGCGGCCTCCAGCTCGTGGCGGTGCTTGTCGCTGCGCTCGCCGGTCCGGTGGACCGTCCGCAGCAGTCCTGCCTCGCGCAGGCTGCGTACGGCCAGCCGGACGGTCCCGGTGTCGTACTCGACCACCGGGTCGCGGCTGGTCGTCTGGTTGCACGCCGCCACCAGCGCCGTGTCGGTCAGCGGGTAGCCCTGCGGGGTCGACCGCTCCTTCTCGACGAGCGCGCCGAGCACCCGCCCCTCCTCCGCGGTCAGCTCCACGAGCCCGCCCGCACCGTGCCGCGCAGGACGACCGCCCGCGGAGCCTTCAGCACCCGCAGGTCCTGCCGGGGATCGCCGTCGAGCACCAGCAGGTCGGCCTGCCCGCCTTCCACCAGACCGTCGCGGCCGAGCCAGGCACGGGCGCTCCACGTCGCCGCCCCCACGGCCTCGGTGGCCGAGAGCCCCGCGCGCGCCAGCTCCAGGACCTCGTCGGCGATGCGGCCGTGCGCGAGCGCACCACCCGCGTCCGTGCCCGCGTAGATCGCCAGTCCGGCGTCGTGGGCAGCGCCGACCGTCTCGTACCGACGGGCGTGCAGCGCGCGCATGTGCGCCGCGTACGCCGGGAACTTCTCGTCCGCGTTCGCGGCGATGCCGGGGAAGGTCTCGATGTTGATCAGGGTCGGCACGATCGCGACCGAGTGCTCGACGAGCAGCGGGATCGTGGTGGCGTCCAGCCCGGTGGCGTGCTCGATGCAGTCGATGCCGGCCGCCACCAGGTCGGCCAGCGAGTTCTCCGAGAAGCAGTGAGCGGTGACCCGCGCACCCGCCTCGTGCGCGGCCTGCATCGCGGGCCGGAGTGCGTCCAGCGGCCAGCAGGGCTCGAGATCGCCTGTGTCACGGTCGATCCAGTCACCGACGAGCTTGACCCAGCCGTCGCCGCGCCCGGCCTGCACGCGCACCGCTTCCGCGAGCTGCGCAGGCTCGACCTCCTCGGCGAAGTTGCGGATGTAGCGCTTCGGGCGGGCGATGTGCCGTCCCGCGCGCACCAGGACCGGCAGGTCCTCGCGGCCGTCGACCCACCGCGTGTCAGCGGGCGAGCCGGCGTCGCGCAGGAGCAGGGCGCCGGCGTCGCGGTCTGTCGTGGCCTGCTGCTCGGCGGTCGCGTCGTCGACCGCGCCGTGGGCGTCGAGGCCCACGTGGCAGTGCGCGTCGACCATCCCCGGGACGACCCAGCCGTCCAGCGTGCGCCCGTCGTACGGCCCTGCCGGCCGGCTGAAGGTCAGGCGCCCGCCGACCACCCAGGCTTCGCCGACGACCTGCTGCGGCCCGACGAGCACCGGGCCGCGCAGGTGGAGCACGTCTGTCATGCGCGCAGGCTACGAGGCGGCGGCGTCATCACACGGCGAGCTCGACCAGCAGCCCGCAGTGGTCGGAGACGGCGAGCCGCGGCGCCTCGACCGCGGTGACGCGCGGCAGGTCGCCGGACCCGAGGGCGTGGTCCAGCTGGATCTTCGGGTCCCAGGCCGGGTAGGTCGCTGTCCGGGCCAGCACCTGCCACCGGCTGAGCAGCCGCGGGACGGGCGGCGGCATGTTCAGGTCGCCCAGCAGGACGCGCGGACCGGGCAGCCGCGCCAGGTCCGCGACCAGGGTCCGCAGCTGCACGCCGTTCCACACCGGCACGAACGACAGGTGGGTGGTGGCGATCGTCATCAGGCCGGCCGGCGTCTCGACGACCGCGGCCAGACCGACCCGGGGCTCGTCCCGGAGCCAGATCACCTGCTTGCTGCCCGGCAGCACCACCGGCGAGCGCACCGAGGCGGCAGCCAGCCGCGTGACGTGCCAGGACCGCACCGGCCAGCGCGAGACCAGGCCGATGCCGTACGCCGCGTCCGGCGACTCGTCGTCCTCGTCGGTGGCGGCGCGCCACTGCCCGCCCGGCGTCCCCATGAGCGCGGGGACGAAGCGCCAGTGCTCGGCACCCACGGCCTCTGCCACCTGACGCGTGAGGTCGCCCGAGTGCGAGCGCGGCTGGAAGCGATCCACCTCCTGCAGGCCCACGACGTCGGCCCGCAGCTCGCGCACGGCCTCGGCCAGGCGCTCGGGCGAGACGCTGCGGTCCGCGAGCGACATGCCGTTCAACAGGTTCAGGGTCGCCAGGCGCACCGTCGGGACACTACGGGCCCCGCCGGCTACCGCAGCTCGAGCCGCCAGCCGGTCAGGCCGGTGAGCACCCCGCGGTCGGGGTCGCCGAGCACCGAGAAGCTGTGGGAGAGGACCTCGCCGTCGCCCGGCACGCCCCACTGCCGCGCCTCCCGAACAGGTACAGCCGCGACCGCGGCGGCGACGCCGGCCAGCTGTCCCTGTGCGATGGAGGACAGCGACGTCACCGGTTCGCCCGGCAGCCGCCGTTCGGAGGTGAAAGGTGTTGTGCCGTCGGCCATCACGCCGACGTAGCGAGGCGCTGCGACGGCGACGGGCACCCGAGTCCGGAGCTCCGGCAGCGCGCGTACGAGGACCGCGTGCCGGGCGGCGGACTCCGGCGTGAGCGGCAGGCGGAACACCTCGTCGCCACCGGCCAGGACCACCTCGTCGTCATGGACGGCGAGCGCCGTGAGCTCGAGGCCCGGACGCACCGCCTGCACGAGCCGCTCGAGGCGGCTCAGCGCAGGTGCTGCAGCAGCAGCGCCGTCAGCGGAGCGGCGGCCTCCTCGGGCACCCAGTGGCTGACCCCGTGCAGGACCTCGAAGCGGTACGGGCCCTCGACGTGCGAGCCGGTGGCGTGCGCCGCCGCTGCCCCCAGGGCCACGTCCCCGTCGGACCAGACGTGCAGCGTCGACGCGGTGATCGGGCCGAGGCCCTCGAGGTCGGCCAGCGACTGCGCCCGGTAGTACGCCAGCGCCGCCGTCAGCACCCCCGGCTCGCGCATGAGCCCCACGTACCTCTGCGCATCCACGGCCGGGATCCCCCCGAACACCTGCGCCAGGCCGCCGGCCAGCAGCGTCTGCTCGGCGTCCGGCGACCCCCAATCGCGCATGTACTGCGACCGCCGCCGCTGGTCCGCGTCCGTGCGCAGCGCCTCGACGAACGCGACCGGGTGCGGCACGGACACCGTCGTCAGCGTGCGCACGCGACCGGGGTGCCGACCGGCCAGCTGCCACGCGATCGCGGCGCCCCAGTCGTGGCCCACCAGGTGCGCGGTGTCGGCGCCGACGTGGTCCAGGACGGCGACGACGTCGCCGACGAGCAGCGGCATCCGGTAGGCGTCGACGCCTTCAGGGCGGGCGTCGGGCGAGTACCCGCGCAGGTCCGGGGCCACGACCCGGAACCCGGCTTCCGCCAGCGCCGGCCACACGCCGCGCCACGACCACGCGCTCTGCGGGAAGCCGTGCAGCAGCACGACCGGAGGACCGTCGGCCGGTCCGGTCGCCACGGCGTCGAGGACGAGACCGTCACCGACGGGGACGCGCAGCTGCTCCACGCGCAGCACCCTAGGAGCCTGCGAGGATGGCTGCATGACGACGCTCGACGCCGCGCAGACCGGCGCCACCCACGAGGTCACGAACCAGGTGCCGCCGCGGGCCGGCCACGACGTCGCCGACGACCCGGTCCTGCTCGCCGGCCTCGACCGGGAAGGCGCCGGCTGGTCCGCCGACGACCTGCACCGCATCGGCCGCCTGGCCGGCAGCGAGGAGGCGCAGCGCTGGGGCGACCAGGCCAACCGCAACGAGCCCGAGCTGCGCACGCACGACCGCTACGGCCACCGCATCGACGAGGTGGAGTTCCACCCCGCCTGGCACTCCCTGATGGACGTCGCCGTCAGCGAGGGGCTGGCCGCAGCCGCGTGGGCCGACGACCGCCCCGGCTCGCACGTCGCGCGCGCCGCCGGCTCCTACACCTGGGGGCAGGTCGAGGCCGGCCACGGCTGCCCGATCTCCATGACGTACGCCGTCGTCCCGGCGCTGCGCACCACGCCGTCGCTCGCCGCCGTCTACGAGCCGCTGCTGACCAGCCGCGCGTACGACCCAGGACTGCGCATCCCCACCACCAAGCGCGGCCTGCTCGCGGGCATGGGCATGACCGAGAAGCAGGGCGGCTCGGACGTCCGCGCCAACACCACGACCGCGTCGCCGAACGCCGACGGCACCTGGTCGCTGCGCGGCCACAAGTGGTTCACCAGCGCCCCGATGTGCGACCTGTTCCTCGTGCTGGCGCAGGCCCCCGGCGGGCTGTCCTGCTTCCTCGTGCCGCGCATCCTCCCGGACGGCACGCGCAATCCGTTCCGCATCCAGCGCCTCAAGGACAAGCTGGGCAACCGCAGCAACGCCTCCTCCGAGCCGGAGTTCGACGGCACCGTCGCCGAGCTCGTCGGCGAGGAGGGCCGCGGCGTACGCACGATCATCGAGATGGTCGCGATGACGCGGCTGGACTGCGTCATCGGCAGCTCCTCCGGGATGCGGGCCGCCGTCGTGCAGGCCGCCCATCACACGACGCACCGCTCGGCCTTCGGCGGTGTGCTGATGGACAAGCCGTTGATGCGCAACGTGATCGCCGACCTGCAGCTCGAGAGCGAGGCCGCGACCACGCTGATGCTGCGGCTGGCCGGCGCCGTCGACCGGGCCAGCCGGGGCGATGCGGAGGAGCAGGCGTTCAAGCGACTCGCCGTCGCAGTGGGCAAGTACTGGGTGTGCAAGCGACAGCCGTCGGTGGTCGCCGAGGCGCTCGAGTGCCTCGGCGGCAACGGCTACGTGGAGGAGTCCGGCCTGCCGCGGCTCTACCGCGAGGCACCGCTCAACTCGCTGTGGGAGGGCTCGGGCAACGTGCAGGCGCTCGACGTCCTGCGCGCGATGACCCGCGAGCCGGCCAGCGTCGAGGCCTTCTTCGCCGAGGTCGATCGCGCCCGCGGTGCCGACGCACGGCTCGACGACGCGGTCATCGGACTCAAGGCCGGGCTGTCCGACCTCGAGGACGTGGAGTCGCGCGCGCGCCGGCTGGTGGAGCGGATGGCCCTGGTGCTGCAGGGATCCCTGCTCGCGCGGCACGCCCCGGCGGCCGTGTCCGACGCCTTCTGCGCCACCCGCCTGGCCGGCGACTGGGGGCACGCCTTCGGCACCCTCCCCGGCGGTGTCGACACGGCGACGATCGCGGCACGGGTCCTGGCCGACGCGTAGCCCGCCGGCCCCCTAGGCAGATCATCCGCAGCATCGGTGCGAAACCGGGGCCTGCACGAGGCTCTCTGCGCACTGATGCTGCGGATGATCAGCGAGACGGGGGCTACTTCGTGAGCTGGAGCATCGCCTGGGCGGCGAGGAAGTACTTGTTCTTGCCGAGGTCGCCCACGGTCTTGATGCGGAACGCCTTGCGCAGCGCCTCCGCGTCGTCCTCGGTGACGCCCGCGAGCGCGCTCACCGGGGCGGCCAGGATGTCGGTCAGGGACGAGCTCTCGTAGGACTTGTCGAGGTACTTGCTCAGGTCGGCGGAGACAGCCATGTCGCTCCTCGGTACGGGGATGGGTGGGCGCACCCTGCCGTACCCCGATGACGCGGCGCCAGCACGGTGCATGCCCCCGTACTAGCGTCGGCGGGGTGCCGCCTCCCGCGAAGACCCGCACCGCAGCCAAGAAGTCCCGCAGCGCCCCCGCGAGCCCGAGCTACCCCGTCGAGCGCTTCACCCTCGGCAACGGACTGCGCGTCGTGCTCAGCCCGGACCCGAGCAGCCCGGTCGTGGCGATCGCCGTCTACTACGACGTCGGCATGCGCAGCGAGCCCCAGGGCCGCACCGGCTTCGCCCACCTCTTCGAGCACATGATGTTCCAGGGGTCGGAGAGCCTCGGCAAGACCGAGCACTTCACCTACGTGCAGGGCAACGGCGGCACCCTGAACGGCTCGACGCACGTCGACTACACGAACTACTACGAGGTCATGCCGAGCGCGGCCACCGAGCTGGCGCTGTTCCTCGAGGCCGACCGGATGCGCAGCGTCGCGGTGACCCAGGACAACCTCGACAACCAGATCGCCGTGGTGCAGAACGAGATCCGCGTCAACGTCCTCAACCGGCCGTACGGCGGCTTCCCGTGGCTGATGCTCCCGCCGGTGCTGTTCGAGGACTTCGCCAACAGCCACAACGGATATGGCGACTTCGTGGACCTTGAGAGCTCGACGCTCGAGGACGCGCAGGCGTTCTTCGACCGCTACTACACGCCGGGCAACGCGGTGCTGTCGGTCGCCGGTGACCTCGACGTCGCGCAGGTGAAGGGCTGGGTGGAGCAGCACTTCGGCGACATCCCCGCGCGTCCCGTGCCGGAGCGCCCGTCGTTCGCGGAGCCGTGGCCGGCCGAGGAGCGGCGGGCGGTCGAGCACGACCGCCTGGTCCCCACGCCCGCCGTCGCGATGGCCTGGCGCGTGCCGGACCCTGCCGACCTCGCGGGCTACCTGCCGTACGTCGTGCTCGCCGAGGTGCTGACCGACGGGGACGCCTCGCGCCTGCAGGAGCGGATGCTGCTGGAGGACCGGTCCGCCACCAGCATCAGCGGCTACCTCGGACTGCTCGGCGACCCGCTCGACGCCCGTGACCCCACGCCGTTCCTGCTCGAGGTGCACCACTCCGAGGAGACTTCGGTGGAGCAGGTCGTGACGACGGTGGACCAGGAGCTGGCCCGCCTGGCGACAGACGGCCTCGAGCAGCCCGAGCTCGACCGGACGGTCGCCCGCATGACCGCGCGCTACCTGCGCGAGGTCGACTCGGTGCTCGGGAGGGCCACGACCATGGCGGTGTTCGAGCAGCAGCGCGGCCGCGCCGAGCTGGTCAACGAGCTGCCCGGCCTGCTGCGGCAGGTCACCGCAGCGCAGGTGCAGTCGGCCGCGGCCACCCTCACTCCCAGCACCCGCGCGCTGGTCGAGCTCCGTCCGGGGGGCGAGCAGTGACCGCCCCGACCAAGCGCGCTGTCCCGCCGCTCGCGAAGCCCCGCCCCGCCAAGCTGCCGAGCGTCGCCGACCGCACCCTCGGCAACGGCCTCCGGGTGCTCGCGGTCCGCCGACCAGGCGTGCCGCTCGCCGAGCTCCGGCTGCGCGTGCCGTTCGCCGGGCCGACCGGACGTCGCGGGCGCGCGCACACCGCGCAGGCCCAGCTGCTCGGCGACACCCTGCTGTCCGGTACCGCCACGCGCTCCGCGGCGCAGCTCGCCGCGGAGGTGCAGGCCCTCGGTGGTCAGCTGTCCGCGAGCACCGACGCCGACCGCCTCGGCTTCGGGGCGTCGGTCCTCGTCGAGGGCCTGCCGGGTCTGCTCGAGGTCCTCGGCGACGTCCTCACCGGCGCGACCTACCCCAAGCGCGAGGTCCTCGGGGAGCGCGACCGGCTGCTGCAGGAGCTGGCCATCTACCGCAGCCAGGCGGCGGTCGTGGCACGAGAAGCACTGCTGCGCAGGCTGTACGGCGAGCACCCGTACGGCCGGGAGCTCCCGGCGGCCGACGAG
>JBKJQM010000114.1:0-5174 GCA_046594005.1 Mycobacteriales bacterium | reverse complement strand
GGCGTCACCGGTGGCCATGCCTACGTTGTCGGCACCGAAGACGTCGCAGAGAGCGAAGAACTTCTCGCTGACGAGCGCCTTGATCGGTGCGGTGTAGAAGCTGCGCCGCCCGGCGGCCAGCGCCGCGAACTGCGCACCCGCGGCCACCAGCGACTTGCCGGAACCCGTGGGGGTCGCCAGCACGACGTTCGAGCCGCTGACCAGCTCGAGCAGCGCCTCGTCCTGCGCCGGGTAGAGCGTCAGACCCTGCTCACTCGTCCACGCGACGAAGGCGTCGTAGACCGCGTCCGGCTCAGCAGGCGACGGAACGAGGTCGGCGAGGCTCATGGCCAGGAAGTGTCCCGCATGACCGCGTGGAATGGACGCGCGAGTGGGCGGTCCCGCTGACGGGACCGCCCACTCGGCAGGGCCTGCCTAGAAGACGAGCAGCGAACGCACGTTGCTCGCACCTGGGGCGTTCTGCAGATCCTGCCCCGTGCGGACGACGAAGCCGAATCGACCGGCCCCGGTGAAGCGGCGGTCGATCTGCCAGGTGCCTGTCGTTGCGACAGCGCGCGTCTGCGAGGTCAGCACCTGCTGACCGCTGGCCGTGACGCGGTAGAGGCTGACGAGGAGACCGCCCACGCGCGCCGGAGCTGCAGAGCCGCTGAACCTGTAGGTCCTGATGCCAGAGCGCGCCACCGCCATGGACAGCGCCGTCCGCACGTTGAGGACGACCGAGTCGCCGTAGGCACAGCCGACCTGTCGAGCCACCAGGCGGGTGTTCGCCGGCGGGCGGACCCTGAAGGTGGACGTCCCAGTCGTGTCGAGGACGCCCCTCCGGACGACGCTGTAGGTCGTTGACGGACGGGTGTACGCCAGCAGCTCGACAGCCGTCCCAGCCACGCCCCGCAACACAGCCTCGGCCTCGCCCGTGGCAATGATCGTTGCGATCGGAAGCTGCACGGAGGGTGCGGTGCCGCAGGTGCTGGCCGCTCCAGTGGGGCTCGGCGTGCCCGGTGCGCCGCTCGCCGACGCCGACGCCGACGGGGATGGCGCCGAAGTCTGTCCCGATGGTGTGCTTGAAGGTGACGCGCTTGCTGCAGAGCCACCGGTCCCGCCACCACCTGCACCCGCGCCGCCGCCACCAGGCGGTGCGCTGCTCGGGCAGAAGAGGGTGATGTCGAGGTCCGTGACCGGCGGCGGGATCTCCAGGACTGGAGTGGTCACCTCGGGCTGATCGGGCTGGCCCGGCACGTAGCAACCGCTCGCCGTGGCACTGACCCGGTAGTAGCCCGCGACGACATCCCAGCCGAAGTGCCCGTCCGGGGCACTGGTGTCCGGGTTGGTCCGGTTGGTCGGGGACATCAGCGCGCTCCCGTTGGGGACCTGCACGAACGGTCCGGCGCTGTCGTCCGCCCTGAAGAGGACGACACTGGCTCCCGCGATGGGGGCGCCGTTCTGGTTCCGCACGAAGCCGCTCGGGTCGATGTAGATAGAGAAGTCCCGCACGTCAGTGGTCTCCCCGCAGGTGATGCGCATGGAGACGTGGGCATAGCCTGTGGCGGGCGCGAGGGCGGCAACAGCCGCGCTGTACGCACCGGAGCCAGCAGGCTGCTCGACCAGAGACCCGGATCGGAGGAGCTCGCCGGTCGTCAGGCGGATCTCGAAGGTGCCGGTACCGCCGACGCACGCGGTCGTCCGCAGGGTCAGCGGATCCCGGTAGTAGACGACGGGGATGCCGTCGTCACCCGCGCGCGGGCTGGTGATCGTCGTGCCCGGAGGCGGCGGAGCGGGCAGGCTGAGGACGATGTCCACCGTGGCGATCGTGTCACCGACCGGTACATCGACGAACCCGTCGGTCGTGTAGTTGGTGCCTTGTGGTGCGTAGGCCGTGATGTCGTAGTTCCCCGGCGCCAAACCGGTGGTGTCGAAGGCTCCGCCAGTGCGTGTACGGGTCGTGAACACGCACCGGCCCCCGGCGCTCGGGCACACCTGGACCGTGGAGCCTTCCAGAGGAAGGCCGTCGGAGCCCGTCACGGTGCCGCTGATGCCACCAGTGCCCGTGGAACCACCGTTCCGCACCGAGAAGATGAAGCGTCCGGGGACCGTCGAGTTGATGGTCCGGCTGGTGAGCGGGTTCGTCCCGCCGTCCAAGAACGCGCCAGGCTCGCGGCTGCCGGCCACCTCGAAGAAGTGGTTGGGGTTGCCGTCGCCAGCCGAGTAGCCAGCTCCCGCGGCACTGCCGCCCAGACCGTCAACGCCACCGCTGGCATCGCCCGTCTCCCACTGGATGCCTGCGTAGTTGAAGAGGAGGTCGACATCGCCGACCGCGCCCCCGGAGGACCGGTCGACGATGAGCAACTGGAACGTGTTCCGCTTGTCGATGTGCTGGGAGAAGTAGCCCACGCCGCCGTTCACGTCGAACCAGTTGACGCAGAACGCTTGGCGTCCGAGGTAGCTCGTCGTGCCGTACTCGACCAGTCCAGACCTGCCGGCGCCGATGTCCACGGTCGACGTGTCGCCAGTCGGGACGTTGCCGCCTTGCGTATCCACGTCCGCGAAGAACGGAGCGATGATCGGCGGAGTGTCGGCCGTGAGCTGGTACGGCGTGAAGTCACCCAGCGGCGCGTTGAAGGTGACGTTCCCGTTGTTGTTGACGAACAGGCTCGTGTACGTGCTGCCAAAGAGGTTGACAGGGAACCCGACGTCGACTGCGCCGGTGGAGCCGTCGTCGTTCGGCGCCAACGCTTGCAGGGACCCTCCGCAGTCGACCAGAGCAGCCGAGCTCGCGACAGCCGTACTGGGTACGGCCAGCAACGTTGCGGCGCCGATGGCAACGGCCCCCAGGGCTGCGACGCCGCGGCGGCGCAGGTGACCGCTTGTTCTGCTTCGACTGTCCACGCCTTGTCCATCTTGAACGACCATGCGAATCCTCGTCCCGCTCGCCCGGATTGGACTTCGCACCCTTGCAGCGCCTGCAACGATCCGCGTGCCTGGATGGGAGATCGCAACCGTTCGGACTACCATTTCCGACCAAAAGTGCTAGTACAGGTACGACCGCAGGACCTGCTCTGCGGCCGTGATCTGCGCGGTGACGACGTGCTCCTCGCGGGTGTGCGCGAGGTTCGGGTCACCCGGACCGAAGTTGACCGCGGGGATCCCGAGCTCGGCGAAGCGGGCGACGTCGGTCCAGCCGTACTTCGCCACCGGCGTCGTGCCGGTCGCGGCGATGAAGTGCGCCGCGGCGGGCGCGGTGAGGCCAGGGAGCGCGCCGGGAGCAGCGTCGACGAGCGCGCACTCACCGAGCACCTCGCGCACGTGGTCGTACGCCTGCTCCACGGTGCGGTCCGGCGCGAACCGGAAGTTGACGAGAACGCTGCACGCGTCGGGGATCACGTTGCCGGCGACGCCACCGTCGATGCGCACAGCATTGAGGCCCTCGCGGTAGGTGCAGCCGTCGATGTCCACGTCGCGGGGCTCGTACCGGACCAGGGTCGTGAGCAGCGGTGCAGCGCCGTGGATGGCGTTCTCGCCGAGCCAGCCCCGGGCGCTGTGCGCACGCCGGCCGGGGACGTCGACGCGCACGCGCAGGGTGCCCTGGCAGCCGGCCTCGACGGCGCCGTTCGTCGGCTCCATCAGCACCGCGAGGTCGGCCTCGAGCAGCTCCCGCTGCGTCTCGACGAGCCGCTTCAGGCCGTTCTTCTCGGCCTCGACCTCCTCGTTGTCGTACAGCACGAAGGTCAGGTCGTACGCCGGCTCCGCGAGCGTCGCCGCCAGGTGGAGCAGAACCGCGTCGCCGCTCTTCATGTCGCTGGTGCCGCAGCCGTAGAGGAGGTCGCCGTCGAACCGGCTCGGCACGTTGTCCGCGATCGGGACGGTGTCCAGGTGGCCCGCCAGCAGCACCCGCCGGTCGCGGCCGAGCGTCGTACGGGCGACGACGTTGTTGCCGTCGCGCATGACGGTCAGGTGCGGCAGGGCCGACAGCGCGTCGTGCACCAGGTCCGCGAGGGGCTCCTCCGTCCCGGACACGCTCGGGACGTCGACCAGTGCAGCGGTCAGCGCCACCGGGTCCTGCTGCAGATCGAGCACTAGACCGGGATCTCCGCGTCGGCGTCGTTGGTCGCGTCGGTCTCCGGCAAGAACGCGCAGAACTCGTTGCCCTCGGGGTCGGCCAGCACCCACCAGCGCACCGCGTCAGGAGCGCTGACGACCGTGGCGCCGAGCGCGAGCAGGTCGGGAATCTCCTGACCGGGCTCGAGGGTGACGTCGACGTGCAGCCGGTTCTTGACCGTCTTGGTCTCCGGCACGCCGTTGACGTAGATGCTCGGGCCGCTGTCCGGCCCCGCCTGCAGGAACACGTCGGGCGTCGTGCCGTCGCCCTGCCCGGCGTCCTCGACGGTCCGGCCCAGCACGCCAGCCCAGAAGGCGCCGACGAGCTGCGGGTCGTTGGCGTCGACGCACAGGTCCCGGAACGTCGCGCGCATCACGGGTGTGGTCACGGCGCCACGCCGTGCTCGCGCAGGACCTCGTTGAGGGCCAGCTTGTCGTGCTCCTGGCCGGGCTCGAGGTAGCGCAGCACGAGCAGGCACGGCATCCCGAACTCGCCCCCCGCGAAGGACTTCACGCGCGTGGACCCTACGCAGACGGCACGCTCGGGAGCCTCACCCCGCGGCAGCTCCTTGCCGGTCTCCGCCTCGAAGACGCGGGTGCTGGCGGTGAGGATCGCGCCGGCGCCGAGCTTCGCGCCGGCCCGCACGCGCGCACCCTCCACGACCATCGACCGCGAGCCGATGAACGCGTCGTCCTCGACCACGACCGGCGCGGCCTGCGGCGGCTCGAGCACCCCGCCGATGCCGACGCCGCCCGAGAGGTGGACGTTCTGGCCGATCTGCGCGCACGAGCCGACCGTCGCCCAGGTCTCGACCATGGAACCGGCGCCGACGTAGCCGCCGATGTTGGTGTAGCTCGGCATCAGCACCACGCCCGGCTCGAAGAACGAGCCCCAGCGGGCGATCGCGCCGGCCACCACGCGCACCCCCGGGAAGCTCGTCTTCAGTGGTACGCGGTCGTGGACGTAGAAGCCGCCGTTGCTGCCCTCGGCCATCTCGAGCACCTTGAACGACAACAGGATCGCCCGCTTGGCGCGCTCGTCGACGACGACCTCGCCGTCCACGACCTGGGCCACGCGCGCC
>JBKJQM010000029.1:0-2781 GCA_046594005.1 Mycobacteriales bacterium | reverse complement strand
CGCGACCGCCGCCCTGTACCGGTGCCTGCTGGCCGTACCGCTGCTGGCCCTGCTGTCGCGCCGCGAGGACCTCCGGCGAGGGCAGCGGTGCGGCGCGTACGACCCGGCAGCGGCCCGCACCGGAGGTCCTCGCGGCGCGACAGCAGGGCCAGCAGCGGTACGGCCAGCAGGCACCGGTACAGGGCGGCGGTCGCGGGGGGCACGTCGGCCAGGCGCACGAGCGGCCCGGAGAAAGCGATGCACATCGCGCCCATCAGCGCGGCGAGCACCGGCGTGCGGCCCATGCGCTCCACAGCTGCTCCTCAGGGTCGTCTGGCACGTACGCTCGTGACAGAAGCAGAACCACCGTCAGGAGTCAACGTGCATGTCGCTCATGACGTCGCCCGCGCCCTCGCGCTGGCGGTCGACCTGGTCAACAGCCGCGCCAACGGGGCCGAGGCGCTCGGCGACCTGGCCGCCCTGCGCGCCTTCCTCGACGAGCACGAGATCAGCGGCTCGCGGTCGCTGATCCGCGACGACCTCGAGGACGTCCACGCGCTGCGGCCCCGCCTGCGCGCCGTCTGGGGCGCGCGCGACCTGCGCACCGCTGCGGGGGTCGTCAACGGGCTGGTCGCCGAGACCGGCGCGCTGCCGCAGCTCACCGACCACGACGGCCACGACTGGCACCTGCACTGGACGCCGACCTCCGCCCGGCTGGCGCAGCGGCTCGGCGCGGACGCCGGCATGGGGCTGGCCGAGGTGCTGCGCGACGAGGGAGCAGTCCGGCTGCGCGGGTGCGAGGCGCCGGAGTGCGACGCGGTGTTCGTCGACCTGTCCCGCAACCGGTCGCGGAGGTACTGCGACACCGGCAACTGCGGCAATCGGCTGCACGTCGCGGCGTACCGCGCGCGGCTGCGTTCGGTCGACGACGCGCACGGGACCGCCGAGCCGACCGCCCGCTAGACTCGACCACTGCGCAGTCGCGCCCCGTTGCCTGCACCCCCACATGCACCCACGCCTGATCGTCGTTCGAGGAGTCCCGCTGTGTCCGAGGTCCGCATCGCTGCCGAGCCCCGCACCGAGTTCGGCAAGGGCCCGTCGCGGCGCATCCGCCGGGCCAACAAGGTCCCGGCCGTCCTCTACGGCCACGGCGAGGAGCCCCGTCACTTCACGCTGCCGGGCCACGAGCTGATGCTCGCGCTCAAGCACGACGCCAACGCGCTGCTCACCCTGGACACCGCCGACGGCGACCAGCTCGCGCTGCCGAAGGTCATCGTCCGCGACCCGATCAAGAACACCCTCGAGCACGTCGACCTCGTCGCCGTCCGCAAGGGCGAGAAGGTCACCGTCGAGGTGCCGGTGCACCTCGTCGGCGACGCCGCTCCGGACACCCTGGTGGACCAGCAGACGATGACCCTCACCGTCATCGCCGACGCGACCGCGCTGCCGGACCACCTCGAGCTCGACATCAGCAAGAAGCGCGCAGGCAGCAGCCTGGCCGCCAAGGACGTCAAGCTCCCCGCCGGCACCGAGCTCGCGCAGGACCCCGAGCACGTCATCGTCGCCATCCTCGGCGTCATCTCCGAGGAGGAGCTCGAGGCCGAGCTCGCCGAGGCGGAGGCCGAGCTGGGTTCGGGTCAGGCCGGTGCCGAGGCGATCGCCGAGGCAGAGGCCGAGGAGGCCGGCGAGGGCTCCGAGAGCGACAAGGCCGGCGAGGGCGACGCGGTGGGCGAGACCGACGCACCGAAGTCCGAGACGCCCGCCGAGTAGTCGGTGGACGACCGCTGGCTGGTCGTCGGCCTGGGCAACCCGGGTCCGACGTACGCCGGCAACCGGCACAACGTCGGCTTCATGGTCCTCGACCTGCTCGGGGAGCGGGTCGGGGGCCGGTTCAAGGCGCACAAGGGCCGCGCCGATGTCGTCGAGGGGCGGCTGGCCGGTGAGCCTGCCGTGCTGATGAAGCCCAAGTGCTACATGAACCTGTCCGGTGGTCCGGTCGCTTCCCTGCGCGACTTCTTCAAGGTGCCCGCCGACCGGATCGTCGTCGTGCACGACGAGCTCGACATCCCTTACGGCACAGTGCGTCTCAAGCTCGGCGGCGGCGACAACGGCCACAACGGCCTGCGCTCCATCACCACGTCCCTCGGCACCCGCGAGTACCTCCGCGTCCGCGTCGGCATCGGCCGCCCCCCCGGGCGCCAGGACGCGGCGGACTTCGTCCTCAAGGACTTCAGCGGCACCGAGAAGAAGGACCTGGGCTTCCACGTCGACCGAGCCGCCGACGCCGCCGAGGCCCTCCTGACGGCCACCCTCGAAGCAGCCCAGAACACCTTCCACGTCGACCCCGCGTAGGCAGGGCCCGGGTCGTTCGAGGACACCGTGCGGCGGTGCGGGAGCATGCGCTCGTGCCCGCGCTTCTTGCCGCGTTCCTGGTCGTGCTGTCGTCGGCCGCCGTCCTGGTCCTCGAGGTTCTCGTCAGCCGCCTGGTCGCGCCCTACGTCGGACTGACGCTCGAGACCTACACGGCGGCGATCGGCGTGGCGCTCGCCGCCATCGCCGCCGGGGCTGCGGCGGGAGGGCGCCTCGCCGATGCGGTCAGCCCCCGGCGCTGGATCGGCCCGGCCATCGCGATAGGCGGCGCCCTGCTGCTGGCGGCGAGGCCGACCGTCTTCGCCCTCGGCGACCTCTTCCGCGGCCACGGGACACCGGGCACCGTCGCCCTCGTGCTCTCAGCGGTCGCTCCTGCCGCGCTGGTGCTGTCCACGGTGCCGCCCGGGGTGATCAAGCTGCGGCTGCGGACAC